>CANQNI010000017.1 GCA_947625175.1 uncultured Eubacteriaceae bacterium
ATAGACTAATTGGGGTAACAGCAACTCTTTTATTAACTATTGGAATACCAAAATTAGTCTCAATGAGATTGGCTTCGGATACCAGATTTCCGGCTATAGTAACTATCTTATTGTAAACATTATCACAACACTTATCAATATTAGAATCAATACAATCTAACAGAGAAATCCCAAGGGTTACAGTCCGTATATCAAGATTCTCATGTTCGATCATATGAAGTGCTTCAAATACATTCTTCGAAAGTGACATAATTAGACATTATACATGGAATTATAAATTTCTTCCTGTTGAATTCTTATGGTAAGTTTGATTTCCTCTCCTAAGTTTTCCAAATTTCTCTTAAGCGTAGCAAATTCACAGTTTAGGTGGCTGTTATCGATTAACATAACCATTGAAAAAATATCGTTGTGAAATACAGTCTGATCTAACTCAAGAATATTGGCATTAGCTTCATATAATACTTTAGAAACATGATAAATAATACCAACCTTATCTTTTCCTATGACTGTTAGGATTGCATTCATAATATTCCTGATTAAGTTTTTTAATATCATACCAAAAACTTAAGAAAATCAGTAAATTTTTTAAATTCAGACCATTTTTAAATATTAATAATATGTAAATTTTTTTATTAACTCCTAAAAGTTTTATTAAAATGCGGTAAAATATTATCCGAATTTAAAATTTAACAGAATCATGGAACATATATCGGTTTTACGTGACGAATCTATTCAGGCTCTAAATATTAATCCAGAAGGTATTTATATTGATGCAACTATGGGTGGTGGTGGACATTCCGAAGAAATCTGTAAAAGATTAAAAGAGAATGGTACTTTTATTGGTATTGATCAAGATGATTATGCTCAACAGGTTGCTCAGGAAAGACTTAAGGATTATCCGTGTGAAAAAATTTTTGTCAGAGATAACTTTTCAAATTTAAAAGAAATTTTAAATGAATATCAAATAGATCATATAGACGGTATTTTATTTGATCTTGGTGTTTCTTCCTTTCAATTCGATGATGATTCAAGAGGTTTTTCTTATCATAACAACGGTCCACTTGATATGCGTATGGACAGAAGTCAATCTTTTTCTGCCCGGGACATTATCAACGATTATTCAAAAGAAGATTTAATTGCTATTTTTAAAGATTATGGCGAAGAAAAATTTGCTGGAAGAATAGCCAGTAAAATTATTGAAACACGTAAAGATCATCCGATAGAAACCACATTAGAACTTAGTGAATTAATTAAAAGTGCTTATCCGGCAAAATTGCGTTATAAGGGTAAACATCCTGCCCGAAAAGTTTTTCAGGCATTAAGAATTGAAGTAAACAAAGAACTTTCAATTTTACCGGACACATTTCAGGTAGCTGTTGAGTTTTTAAAACCAGGTGGAAGACTAGCTATCATTAGTTTTCATTCACTTGAAGATAGAATTGTTAAACAGTTTATAAGAAATAAAGAGAAGGAAAGTCAGGATTCATCCGGATTACCAGTTAAGACTGCAAGTAAGAGAAGGGAACTTAAGAGAGTCAACCGAAAACCAATCGTTCCGGATGAACGGGAATTAGCTCTAAATAATCGTGCACGCAGTGCCAAACTTCGTGTTGCTGAAAAATTATGAGTCATATCAAAACTAAGAATAAAATTAAAAAAAAGAAGGGTTTAGTTTTAAATAAAGGAATCTTGGCAATTATTCTATTGTTTATAATTGCTCTAGCCTTATTATTTTTACACAGTTATAATGTTGCGCTGAATGAAGAAGTCAGGAGTCTCCAACAAGAGCTTGATGATGTTAACAGCGAGATTGACTCAAAAAAGGGTCAAATAATGTCTGCTGCTGATTTGCAGACAATTGAAACACAAGCACGGGCACTGGGAATGACCGAACCGAAACCCGAACAGTATATTTATGAATCTTCTGCGCAAAAACAAACGGTAATATCTGATTCTCCTGTTGGTTTATATGATTATCTAATATTTTTCCAACAGGTTAGAAATGAGAACTTATGGCCACAAGAACTGCAGTAATAAATCCAAAACAAAAATTAAACGGGTCAGTTAGAGGGAGAAAGAAAAAAAGAAAAACATTAGGCGTTCCGATGCGAATTCTAATAGTTTTAATTTTTTTATTTATTGGACTGGTAGCTCTGATTGGTAAACTGGTTTATTTACAAGTTTTTAGTCGATCCGACCAATATGCTGCCCAACTGAATCAGCTCGTTGATGAAGTCCAGATTACCGCGCCCAGAGGTAATATCTATGATCGTAATATGAACGTTCTCGTTCAGGACTCCTCAGCGAAAGCTGTTAATCTGATCCCTAAGTCAGTGGAAGATCCGGAAAAAGTAGCTTCTGAACTATCTGAAAAATTAAACATTGAATACGATAAAGTTTATGCTATTACACAACAGTTAGAAGATGATAAAGTCCAGGTATCAGATAATGTTTATGGCAAAAATACGGATTCTCTCTTGGCTACTTTAAATAATGATGAAGCTTATACTGTAGAAAATAATGCTTTTTATGTTAGACCCGATAAAGTAAAGAATGCTGAAGCTGACGCTAAAGCGATAGCGCTAGCTCTTGAATTAGAGGAAAAAGACGTTCTGGATTATATAACGTCAAAAGAAAATACAACAGTTTTAGTTAAGAATAAAGTAGATAATCAGCTAGCTGAAAAAATTAAATCTGATTTATCAACAGTTGATGAAAATGGAGAGGTGACTTCAACTAACGGGGTAGAACTCCTTGAAGATAAGATGCGTTACTATACTAATGGTAATTTCGCCAGTTATATCTTAGGTTTTACCGGAAGTGACCATGAAGGACTCTATGGTGTTGAAAAGGCTTTTGATGAACAGTTATCTGGGACTAAAGGAATTGTTTATTATCAAAAAGACGCTAAAGGTAATGTTATTAGCTCTCAAACCAAACTGGTTCAGGAAAGTCAGAAAGGTGATGATTTAGTTCTTTCAATTGATAGTAATATCCAATCTGCTACAGAAAAGGCTTTGGAAAAAACCGTAAATGAATGGCAGGCCAAAGAAGGAATTGCTATTGTCATGAATGTTAAGACAGGTGAGATTATTTCTATGGCTTCTAAACCGGATTATGACCTGAATAACCCGTACGAGTTATCAGAAGAATACGAAGCTCGTCACAGTAGTGATTTGAAATCACTCGATAAAGCCGAGAAACTTGAAAAGATGTGGCAGAACCCTGCGGTCAGTTTTATCTATGAACCAGGTTCAACTTTCAAGCCTGTAACGGTTTCAATTGCCCTGGAAGAAGGGGCTATTACACCGAGTACAACTTTTAACTGTACTGGAGCGATAAATGTTGCTGGAACTGTTATTAACTGTACCGGGGTTCATGGAACGCAGTCGATACAGCAAATTCTGGAAAACTCTTGTAACCCTGGACTGGTTCAAATTATTAACGGGGTCGATCCAAACGACTTTTATAAGTACGTTTACAATTACGGCTTTGGTACAAATACCGGGGTTGAATTAACGGGAGAAGAAGAAGGTATCGTCAACCGTGTTTTTATGGACGATGGAACAATAAAGATGGTTGATTATAGTACATTCTCTTTTGGTCAGGGTATTGCTACTACACCTATTCAGATTATTACAGCTCTGAATTCAATTATTAATAATGGTTATTACGTTCAACCAACTATTTTAAAAGGTAATGGAAAAACGAGTCCAAAACAGATAATTTCGAGTTCCACCTCAGAAACTTTAAGAAAAGAAATGCGTGGGGTACTGGAACAGAAGACTCTACTTGATTCTACAACCGATGGCTATGTCATGGGTGGTAAAACCGGAACCGCTGAAAAGTTTGTTGATGGTAGTTATAATACAGGTAAATACGTTACCTCTTTCTTCTGTTTCTCACCAATAGATGATCCACAATATTGTGCCATGGTTATTCTGGATGAACCAAAAAACGGCGCTTCCGGGGCTGACAGTGCTGCTCCAACAGCAATTGAAATTTTAAAACAGACCTTAATCTATACCGGATCCAACCCGAATGAAGCTTCAGCTGCAGCAGTTATTATTCCAGATTTAAGCGGTAAGAATAAAGGCGAAGCAGAAACAATTCTTCAGGAACGTGGTATTAATTATCATTTTGAAGAAACGGGAGCTGGTGATATTGTTATAGCCCAAAGTATTCCTGGTTTAACTGCCTATGACGAAAACGAAGAATTAGTCTTAACCTTAGGGAGTGTGGATCCAAACAGTAACAGGATTATTCCTGATTTTACGGGGATGACTGTCCAGGGAGTTAATGAACTGGTTAAGCAGTTTGGAATTCATCTGGAAATTAAAGGAAGCGGTTTTGCTGTAAACCAATCAATAGCACCGGGAACTGAGGTAGAACCAGGAACCAAATTAACGGTAACCTTTGAGGAATAATACTAAGTAACTGGAATAATCAGATCAATCTTTCTTTGTTATAATTAAAATGGTAAAAAGTAAGTAAATAGGTGCTGAGAATATGAAAGAAATCCCAATTGATAGATTAGAAGAAGTCTTAGGTGGAAAGATCTTAAACGAGCCTACCCCGGGTGTTATTACAAAGGCTGTAATTGACAGTCGTAAAATAAATTCAGATGAAACGTTGTTTATTCCCATCAACGGGGAACATTATGATGGTCACGATTTTATAAAAGACGCTATAGATAATGGTGCTACCGCTGTTGTAAGTGAAAAGGAACCTGAAAAAATAGGACTTTCTCTTGAAGAACTCAATAATAAAAATGTAGCTTTTATTCTAACCGGTTCTACAGTTAGAGCTATGCGGCGTTTAGCTGCTTTTAACAGGGACCGTTCAGGGATACCCATTATTGCTCTAACTGGTTCCAGCGGAAAAACAACAACAAAAGACATGATTGCTTCAGTTTTAAGTCAGCGTTTTAATGTCCATAAAACTCAGGGTAATCTGAATAATACTTATGGGGTTCCGCAAACTATTATTGGGATTGAACCGGAACATGAAATTGGTGTTATTGAAATGGGGATGGACCGACTGGGTGAAATTGACCAGTCAATCCGTTTTGTAAAACCCCAGATAGCCATTATTACTAATATCGGAAAGGCTCATCTTGAAAAGCTGGGCTCAAGTACTAATATTTTAAATGCTAAAAAAGAAATATTATCAACCTTAACTAGTAATGAAACAGCTATATTAAATGGCGATGATCCATTACTTGCTCAAATAGAACCCTATCCATTTAAAGTAATGCGTTATGGAATTCATAAACCGGGTCTTAATTTAAAAGCAACTAATACCTATTCAGATAAAGATGGAGTTCACTTTGATGTTGGTGAGGAAACTTATCATATCAGATTGCCAGGTGAACATAATATTTATAATGCTCTTTGTGCAATCGGGATAGCTAAACTTTATGGTTTAGATCAGGAGGAAATTCAGCGGGGTCTTGATGCTTTTGAACCTTCTGAACATCGTATGGATATTATTGAAGAAAATGATATGAGATTTATCGATGATACCTATAACGCTAATCCTGATTCAATGAAGGCAGCCTTAAAAGCCTTGAATGCCTACAAGAAAGAATATGAAGATACAAGGCTTATTGCTGTTTTAGGGGATATGTTCGAACTGGGGGAAGAATCCCTTAATGCTCATCTTGAAGTTGGTAGGGAAGCTGCCCGTCAGGCAGATTACCTAATCGGTATTGGTGAACAGGCGCAGAATATTATCCGGGGTGCCATTCAGATTAGAGCTGGAATGCGTGGTCAGTATTTTAAAACCACTCAGGAAGCCATAGATTTTCTTAAAGGTTTTCTAAGACCGCATGACGTCGTTTTGTTTAAAGCATCAAGAGGGATGCAGTTTGAGGAAATTGTTAACGAATTAATAAATGATAGTAATGACTAATCTCCAATTAGCCATGTTGGCTTTGGTAATTTCATATTGTATAGTTTATCTAGGTATTCCAAAAGCTATTCCAATTATTCAACGTTTTAAACTGGGTCAGGAAATTCGGGAGGAAGGTCCAAAAAGTCATTATAAAAAAGCTGGAACTCCAACAATGGGTGGTGTAGTTATCCAGTTGGGCATTTTAGTCAGTGTTTTACTAATGGCTTTATTTATTAAAAAAATTGACTGGTTTTCCTTAATTATGGTTTTAACCTATGGAGTAATCGGTTTTATTGATGATTATATTAAGGTTTCTCAAAAACATAATCTTGGGCTAACCGTTATCCAAAAGCTGATTTTACAGATAGTAACAGCAATTTTATTTACTATCTGGGCCTATACGCATAGTAATATTGGATCAGTTATGATTCTTCCATTTCTAGGGGCGATAGATTTTGGGATCTTTTATATTCCAATAACCTTTATAGCTATTGTAGCAATTACCAATGCTGTTAATTTATCGGATGGATTAGATGGTTTATGCTCCGGAATTTCTTCAATTACAATGGTTTTCTTCTTAATAATTGCTTTACAGGAGAATGAAGAAATTACTGCTATCTTTGGAGCTGCGTTTATTGGAGCCTGTTTAGGATTTTTAAGATATAATTCATTTCCTGCTTCTATATTTATGGGAGATACCGGTTCAATGGGTTTAGGTGGTGGCTTAGCTGCTATTGCTATAAAAACTCATATGGAAATTTTCTTTTTAATAGCCGGGTTTATGTTTGTTCTTGAAGCACTCTCAGTTGTTATCCAGGTAGGATATTTCAAATACTCACATGGTAAAAGAGTCTTTAGAATGGCTCCCATTCACCATCATTTCGAATTGGGTGGATGGAAAGAAACTAAAGTTGTTATTGTCTTCTGGACCTGGACAGCTATCTGTGTTTGTTTCGCATTTTTCTTATATTCCTTATAATGAATAAAAAAATTCTTGTAATTGGAGCTGCTCGAAGTGGTCTAGCAGCTACCCGTTTATTATTAAATCACGGATATAGTGTTGTTTTAACCGATAATAGAGATCCTGAAGCTATTGCTAAAGAGTTTCCGATGATCGAACAGGATTTAAAAAAACTGGTGAATAAAAAAAATCAATCGTTAGAATTGGTTTTTGGGGAACAGATTAATCCGGAACGACTCAATGAATTTGAGTTTATTGTAACCAGTCCTGGAGTTCCTGAAACTGTTCCAATAATTCAGGAAGCGGATAAAGCAGGCGTACAGATATTGGCTGAACCTGAACTAGCTTATCGTTTCTCTAAAACACCATTTATAGCTATTACCGGGACTAACGGAAAAACAACAACCACAACCTTGACAGGGGAAATTTTTAAAAATTCCGGTAGAGAGACTAAAGTAGTTGGTAATATCGGAGATGCTGTCAGTAATCATGTTGATAAAACAGATGAAAATGCGATTTTTGTCACAGAAATCGGTAGTTTTCAGTTGTCCAGATGTTATGATTTTAAGCCTGAAGGCTCTTTAATACTGAATATAACACCAGATCATCTTGATAGACATAAAACAATGCAGAACTATATTAATGCTAAAGCTAGAATTTATCAGTCACAGGATGAAAATGATTTTGTCATTTTAAACCTGGATGAT
Source organism: uncultured Eubacteriaceae bacterium (assembly GCA_947625175.1). GTDB lineage: Bacteria > Bacillota > Clostridia > Eubacteriales > Eubacteriaceae > CANRHG01. The sequence goes on from CANQNI010000017.1 coordinate 7,564, forward strand.
AAAAATACCAAAAATCTTGCTCAGAATAGTCCTGTAAAGAAATATTACATAAGTCTTAAACAGGAAGTAACTAATGGGGCTTATTTAAAAGATGGTCAATGTTATCTTAAAATTAACAATAAAACTATTCCTCTTATCTCGCAGGAAGAAATAGCCATAAAGGGATTACATAACGTCCAAAACGTTCTGGGCGCCTCACTCCTGACTTACCTGGCTGGTGTTGACTTAAATGTTATTCAACAAACTCTTAAAGAATTTAAAGGTGTAGAACACAGACAGGAAGTAGTTGGTGAATTTAATGGGATTAAATATATCAACGATTCAAAAGGAACCAATACAGATGCTGCTATTATCGCTATTGATGCTATGGATAGGCCTACTATCTTAATTGCAGGTGGTTATGATAAGAAGGAAGATTATACAAAATTTGCAAAAAAAATAAAAGAGAAGGTAAAACAGGTTATTCTACTAGGAGTAACCAAAGACGATATAAAAAATAGTTTAGAAAATGAAGATTATCATAACTATATCCTAACAGAAAGTTTTGAAGAAGCTGTGGCAACAGCCAAAGAAAATGCCCAAAATGGTGATGTTGTATTATTATCGCCTGCTTGTGCAAGTTGGGATATGTTCGATAATTATGAACAAAGAGGAGAATTATTTAAACAATTAGTCAGGTAATTAGAAACGAGGTCATCTTGAAAAAGAAGAGAAGGAAAAAAGAAGGACGTATAGATAGACCTTTCTTAATCACACTGCTATGTTTAATTGGAATAGGTCTGATTATGGTTTTTTCAGCCAGTATGTATTCCTCTACTGTAAGTGGATCAAGTGGCTCAGCCCAATTTTATAAACAATCCGCTTTTGCAATTGTTGGTCTTATCATTATGTTTGTTCTGAGTAAGATCAATTACCGGATTTTTTTAAAACCAGCTGTTTATAATAGTTTAATGGGAATTACCCTGATTCTACTTCTATGTTGTAAGATTCCAGGAATAGGTTATTCCGTTAACGGAGCTGAAAGATGGGTCAAAATCGGTTTTAGTTTTCAGCCATCTGAAATAGCTAAGATGACTGGAATTATTTATATTGCAGCTACTCTGGTTAACAAACCTGATATTATCAGTTCAAACTTTGGAAATAATCCAGGAACAAAACAATTATGGATCTATTGTTATTCCGTGATCGTTCTTACTTGTCTATTAATTGTAATAGAACCTTCCTTAAGTGCTACTTTAGTTATTGCTCTGGGTATGATGAGTGTTCTCTGGTACAGTGGTTTAAAGTTAAATCAGTTTATTCCATTTGCTACTATAGGTTTAATAGGTCTCTCTTTCTTTTTAACCGTTAGCTGGCGTTTAACCCGAATCTTATCTTTATTTGGCCATAGCGATGTTAACTGGCAGATAGACCAGTCCCTCGTTGCTTTTGGAAGCGGTGGTTTGTTTGGGGTTGGTCTGGGAAATGGAAAACAAAAACTTCTGTTTCTACCGGAAATTCAAAATGACTTTATCTTCGCTAATATCGGGGAAGAGTTTGGTCTGGTAGGTTGTTTAATTGTTTTACTCTTATATACCTATCTTATATACCGTGGCTTTATTATAGGATCCCACTGTAAGGACCGTTTTGGATTTCTCTATATCCTCAGCATTATGACCGTTTTAGGATTTCAGGTTTTTGTTAACGTAGCCGTAGCAACCCATACAATTCCAGTAACTGGGATGGCTTTACCCTTTATTAGTTATGGTGGAACATCAATTGTTATTCTTCTGACTACTATTGGACCAGTCCTTAATATTTCCCGTACGGTTAAACTGGTAAGTAAACGTAAGAAAGTAAAGAAAAAAGTAAATGAAAATTCTAATGGCAGCAGGCGGAACCGGAGGTCATATATATCCGGGAATAGCAATATCAGAAGAACTAAAGAATACATTTGATAACCCTGAAATAATCTTTATTGGTTCCTATGTTGGAATGGAAAAAGATATTGTTCCACAGGCAGGTTATGAACTCAAATTAATTAGAGCTCGAGGGTTTGAAAGGGGTTTTTCCAGAGAAACACTCTCAGCTATTAAAGGTATTTTTGATTCCTTAAGTGATGCTAGAAAATTATTAAAGGAAGAAAAACCAGATCTGGTTATAGGAACTGGTGGTTTTACCTGTGCTATGCTGTTGTTTTGCGCCTCTCTAATGGGAATTCCTACTATGATTCATGAACAGAATGCCTATCCTGGACGAAGTAACCGTTTGATGGGACATTTTGTCGATAGAATAGGAATTAGTTTTATTGATGCTCAGGATTATTTTGATAATAATAAAACGTTTCTGGCCGGAAATCCAATTAGAGATGAATTTAAAAACTTAGATAGAGCAAAAGCAAGAAAAAAACTAAATCTTGATGAAGAAGATCAGTTAATCATTTTTATGGGTGGTTCACAGGGAGCTGAAGCTATTAATGAAGCTGCTCTTTATATCTTAAAGAATTATAAAAATGATAATGCTATTTATTATTTATTAGCGGGAAAAGACCAGGCTCAAAAATTAGAAGAGAAAGTTAAAACGCTTGTAATAGATCCGGATAGAGTTAAAATATTTGGTTATTATAATGATATGTCTAGTCTGCTGGCAGCTGGAGATTTAATTGTTAGCCGGTCTGGAGCAATGAGCATTACTGAAATTGCAGCTAGTGGGATTCCCTCTATATTAATTCCTTATCCAAAAGCAGCTGGTGATCATCAAACCTATAATGCTCAGGTTTTAAGTAATGCTAAAGCAGCACTACTAATCCAGGAAGAAAATCTAACAGGGGAGCGCTTGCTTAAAGCCTTTAAACTAATTTTGGAAGATCCTCAAGTTCTAGAGGCCATGCGAAATAATGCTTATAACCAGCGTATCCTAGATGCGGATCAACGCTTTTGTAATGAGGCGTACCAACTTGTCGAAAAAACTAAGAAAAAGTCAACGAAGAAAGCTCAGACGTAAAAAGAAAAATTTCCGCATTCTGAGGCAAACTACTGTATTTTTTATTATTGTCGCTCTGATTTCAGTTGTTGGATATATTGCGTATATGTCGGTAACAACCGGAATGTTTGGGGTTTCAGAAATACAGGTGGAAGGAACAGAAATACTTACTAATGATCAGATAGTAGAAGCCTCAGGAATCCAAGAAGGAGAGAATATTTTTCTTCTGAATCTGAATAATATTCGTTTTAATATAAATAAAGTCGTTTCTGCTAAAAATATATATATCCGAAAAGTTCTACCAAATAAAATAATAATTTCAATTGAAGAAAATCAACCGATTGGTATCTTTAGCCAGGAGGGACAAAATTATTATATTGACAGTGATGGCAGATTAATGGAAATAACAGAAGAACTGGGCAAAGATGATACACCAATACTTTCCGGTTTTTCTAAAGTAGAATTTGGTGATACAGGTCAGAAAGTAAATGTAGAACCGAATTATAAATTCGAACAAATTCTAAATATGTTAAAGTTGTTTGAACAAAATAACCTACTAGGGCAATTATCTGAAATTTCTTTAACCAAAGATAATAATTACCGGATAATAACCAAACGCGGTGTGGTCTTTACAGTAAAGAATTTTAGTAATCTACAGGAATACTTTAACTATGTTAGTTCAGTTATTGAAAATGGCGAAATGAATCAGGATATTAATTTTGCAATTGGAAATAATCCGATAAAAAAACCTAGATAAATTTTGTTTATTCGTATTTTTTATAGAAAAATTGTTTAATAACATTTATACTAATATTGTCTAAATATAGGGAGACTATTAGAAATTTCATAAGTAAAAAGTTATTAGGGGAGGATACTCTTGATTGAATTAGATAATTTCGACAGTAATTCAGCACGAATTCGTGTTGTAGGCGTTGGTGGTGGCGGTAACAATGCTGTTAATCGTATGATCGAACAGGGACTTAAAGGCGTTGACTTTATAGCAATGAATACAGACAACCAAGCACTAGCTCTAACTCTAGCAGAAAAGAGATTACAGATTGGTGAAAAAACAACTAGTGGTTTAGGTTGTGGTGGTAACCCTGAAATTGGTCAGAAATCAGCTGAAGAAAGTCGTGAAGCCATCCAAGAATTAATTCAGGATACAGATCTACTCTTTATAACTGCCGGAATGGGTGGTGGAACTGGTTCTGGGGCTGCGCCTATAATAGCAAAAATTGCCCGTGAATTAGGAATTTTAACCATTGGTGTTGTTACAAAACCATTCTCATTTGAAGGAAAAGTACGTATGCGGAATGCTCAGATTGCCAGTGGATTCCTTCAAGATAATGTTGATGCTCTGGTTACTATTCCTAATGATAGACTTCTTAAAATGGCCGATAAATCAACTTCACTCCGAGATGCCTTTAAATTAGCAGATGATGTTTTATTACAAGGGGTAAAAAGTATCTCTGATCTAATATCCATGCCAGGACTAGTTAGTCTTGATTTTGCTGATGTCCGTACTATTATGCAGGATGCAGGTCTGGCACACATGGGGGTTGGTTACGGATCAGGTGAAAATAGAGCTGAAGAAGCTGCTGAAGAAGCTATTAAAAGCCCATTACTGGAAACTGAAATCGATGGAGCTACCGGTGTTCTTCTTAATATTACAGCTGGTGAAGACCTGTCTCTCTTTGAAGTAGATAGAGCTGCTACTATTGCTAGAGAAGCCAGTGACGAGGATGCTAATGTTATCTTTGGGGCTACTATTGATGAAACACTGGGAGATAATATTCAGGTTACTGTTATAGCAACTGGATTCTTACCACCAGATCAAATACAGGAAAAGAAAGCTCAAAAAGAAAGAGAAGAAAGAAAAGATTCTGGACGTGACCAGGGTAGATCGGAAAGAGGATCAATCCCAATTCCAGATTTCTTATCGGGTAGAAACAATAATAATTAATGGCTAGTAAAGAAAAGACAATAAACGAAAAGCTATTATATAACGGGCGTATTCTTAGTCTTTATGTTAATGAGGTTGAATTACCAAATGGAAAAACTTCCCTTCGGGAAGTGGTAAAACATAAAGATGGAGCTGGAATTTTAACATTAGATAACAATGAATTTATTTTTGTTAAACAGTTTAGATATGCTGTTGGAAAAGAAATGTTGGAAATACCAGCAGGTCTTGTTGAAAAAGGTGAAGATCCAAAAGAAACGGCAATTCGGGAATTACAGGAAGAAGTTGGATTAAAACCACTTGATATTAAACAAATTTTAAAAATACTACCTTCACCTGGATTTACGGATGAAACGACCTTTATTTTCTTTACTTCTAAGTTTGAAAATCACAAATTAAAAGCAGATGATGATGAGTTTCTTACTATCATTCGAATTCCTGTTGATGAAGTTAGGAAATTATATAAACAAGGTTTTTTTGAAGACGCCAAAACAGTTAGCGCACTAGGTTATTATTTTAGTGAAATACAGAAGTGATCGTTTTAACGGTCACTTTTTCTAATTTTATGGAAAAATTTAAAAACGGACATTATATCTTTTCAGGCCAAGATACCTTAGAATTAGCAAAGAGGTATGGAACTCCACTTTATGTAATGAGCCAGGATATTATTGAAGAACAAATTAAAAGACTTAAAAATGCCCTGGATTTAACTGAAACACCATATAAAATTTATTATGCTGGTAAATCTTTCCTTAATAAGGGTATGTGTTATTTAATAGATAATCTTGATTTGTATCTTGATACAGTAAGTGGTGGTGAAATGTTTACTGCCCTGGAAGCAAATTTTCCTCCAGAGAAAATTGCTTTTCATGGTAGTAATAAAACCGAGGCTGAACTCCGTATGGCTCTGGAAAATAGTATTGGCTTAATTATTGTAGACTCTTTAACAGAACTGGATCAATTAAATAAACTGGGAGATGAATTTAATAAAAAAATTCCTGTTTTAATCCGGGTTAATCCTGGTGTAGAAGCTCATACCCATGAACTTATTAATACTGGAACAACAGATTCGAAATTTGGTATTTCAATTCCTGAAGTAGAAGAGATTCTAGATAATTTTAAAAACTACTCAAATTTAAAATTAGCAGGATTTCATTGTCATATTGGAAGTCAAATAATTGAAGAAAAACCTTTTTTAATAGCAGCAAAAAAAGTTTTAAAATTATTTAAAAGAGCTGCTGAGAATAAGTTAACTCCAATAGAACTGGACTTAGGAGGAGGTTTTGGAATTGCTTATACTAAAGAAGAAATTAATTTTATTCCCGAAAATTATATCCCCCGATTGGTTTCAGCATTAAAAGTAGAAGCTGAGAAATTAGGAATTGACTTACCCGTTCTTTCTTTTGAACCGGGCCGCTTTATTAGTGCTCCCGCTGGAATAACCCTATATACAATAGGTGTTATTAAAGAAATTCCGGATACGAGAATCTATCTTTCAGTTGATGGTGGCCTTATGGATAATCCACGACCTGGACTCTATAATGCGAATTATGATGCTGTAATATGTAATAGAGAAATAACAGAAGAAAATAAAAAATCAGTTCGAATAAGTGGAAGAGCCTGTGAATCAGATCAGTTGATTGATCAAATAGAACTTGCGGATCCGAGAGAAGGGGATATCCTGGCGGTTCTTAAAACAGGAGCCTATAATTATTCTATGGCAAGTAATTATAACCGGTTACCAAGACCGGCTGTTGTTTTATTATATAATGGACAATCTGACATCTTAGTAGAAAGAGAAACTTATGAAGATTTAACTAGAAAGGAT
>CANQNI010000018.1 GCA_947625175.1 uncultured Eubacteriaceae bacterium
ATTTTACGCTAAGAGCGTTTGGTCTTAACAACTCCATATCTTAACTCTTAAAGATCTAAAGGGTGCCTTCAGTACGAATGACTCCGTACCCAACGGTTTTCCCTGTGGTCTATTATAAGAGAAATATTCATACGTTTCAAAAGGAGGATGGCACTCATCCCACCACCTAAAGGAAGTAGGTTTCCACGCCAGAAATTTCTATGAAAAGAAATAATATCGAATTTAATAACTTTAATTCAAATTTAATTAGTTCAAAATTAGTTGATCAAGTTTATAACGCTCTGGAATTTATACAAGATTTAGAAGAAATTGATGTTCCTTTTGAGCTTACAATCACTTTTTTAAATGATAAAGCTATTCAAAATTTAAATAGGGAATATCGTAATATTAATAAGGTAACAGACGTTCTGTCTTTTCCAGTGTTTGAAAATAAAAATACTATAAAAAGTTTTGATAATTCTTATCCTATATTATTAGGAGATATTTTCTTAAATGTAAATCAGGCTACGAAGCAGGCTCAAGAAATAGGAAATACGTTAGAAGAAGAACTCTTATATTTAACCATTCATAGTATCTTACATCTTTTAGGGTATGATCATTTAAATGAAGCAAATAAAAAAGAAATGCGAACGATAGAAAAGAAAATTTTTAAAAGATCAAAGAAACTTGAAAACAGAGAATAGAAATGAAATAGAACAAACAGGCCCATTGGATTTGGATGAGATAAAACGCTTTTCTCATCAACAGGAAAGACAGGAAGAACTTAACAGAAAGCAAAAAAGAAAGCATGAAATGCAGGCTAAAGATGTAAAGGAACATCCTTTCAAACTAAGCCGATTAAAGAAAAGTTTTAAATATGCTTTCCAGGGTGTTGGATATTGTTTAAGTACTCAACCTAATATGCGAATTCATTTTATAATTGGTTTTATAGCTATTTTAATGGGATTTTTCTTCCATATTTCTCAAGGAGAATGGTTAGCTTTAGTTCTTGTAATTGGGTTTGTTATTATATTAGAATTTATTAATACTGCTATTGAATCATTAGTAGATCTATATTCCTCAGACTTTAGCTTTTTAGCTCGAGTATCTAAAGACGTTGGCGCTGCTACTGTTCTTGTTATGGCAATAGTTTCTGTTATAGTTGGACTAATTATTTTTTTACCAAAGATATTAATTTTTATAGGAATTATTAAATGAGTAAAGATAATTTTAAATCAGGTTTTATAAGTATTGTTGGAAGACCTAATGTTGGTAAATCAACTTTATTAAATAATTTATTAAATGATAAGGTAGTTATTACCTCTCCAAAACCTCAAACTACTAGAAATGCTATCCGTTGTATTTATACAGATGAAGATATGCAGATCGTTTTTCTAGATACGCCAGGATATACAAAACCAAAAAATAAATTAGGTGATTATATGAATCAATCCATTTCTGGCTCTTTAGTTGATGTTGAAGGGATTATTTATTTAGTTGAACCTGAAGAAGAGTTAGGAAAAACTGATAAAGAAATTATTAATATATTGAAAAATTATGAAGTTCCAATTATTGCAGTAATAAATAAAATAGATACTATCGAAAAAGAAAAGTTACTTTCCGTTATAAAAAAACTAGATGAATATAATCTCTTTAAAGATATTATTCCTATTTCTGCATTAAAAGGAGAAGGAACTGATATTTTACTCAAAGAAATTAAAAGTATTCTACCAAAAGGACCAAAATTCTTTCCTGAAGATATGATAATAGATCAATCAGAAAGATTTATTGTAGCTGAAATTATAAGAGAAAAAATTCTTCAATTAACCAATCAGGAAATTCCTCATGGAACAGCTGTTGAAGTAACAGCTATGAAAGAAATTCCGGGTAAAAATACTATTGAAATTGATGCTACAATCTTTTGCGAAAGAAAATCTCATAAAAGAATCTTAATCGGAAAGAAAGGTACGATGTTAAAAAGAATAGGTATATTAGCTAGAAAAGATATTGAATTCTTTTTAAAACAACGAGTCTTTTTAAATCTATGGGTTAAAGTTAGAGAAAATTGGCGAGATAAGCCATTTGATTTAGGCGATTTAGGATATAAAATTTAATGCCATTAAAAGTAACTAAAGGTCTAGTTATTTCTGAAAAACCTTTTAATGAAAGCGATAAAATCATTACCATCTTTTCTGAAGAAGGTAAATTTAAAGCTATAGCTAATGGAGTAAAAAATCCAAAGAGTTCACTTTCAGCTGGCTGTCGATTATTTGCATGGTCAGAATTTCAATATTATCCTGGAAAAAATTTTGCGCGAATATCTCAAGCTCATTTAATTGATCCTTTTTATAATTTAAGTACTGATTTAAATGTTATAGCCTATACTTCCTATATCTCAGACTTAATTAATCAGTTTTACGATGATTTTCAGATTGATAAAAAGGCCTTAAAACTCTTAGTCTATATCTTTTATTATTTAAATAAAGATTTGGATAAAGTACTATTATTAACTTTAACATTTCAATTAAAGTTATTATTAATTAATGGTATTTTACCGGATTTTAAAAGTATTAATTTTCTGAATAAAGAAAGACCCATTTATTTTAATTTGGAAGAAGCTAATTTCTCAAATCAAAAAGTATTAGGAAAATATAGTTATCGTCTTTCAAAAGAGGAAATTAATACTCTTATAAAACTTGCTCAATTATCAGTTAATAAAATCAATAGACTAGATATAAATTCTTTTAATCAGAAAGATTTAAAACATTTAATAACTATTTTTAATAGTTATATTCAGTTACAGCTTAATAAGACTTTAAAGTCATTTAAAATTGTTAAAGAATTAGATAATTCAATTGATTAATTATGGAAACTTGGTCAAAACTAGAACCTTTTTTTATTTTTCTTAGTATTATTCTAGGTTTTTTATTTAGTAAAATTACTTTTATCTCTAATCTTTGTGGATACTTGGAAGAATATTTATTTATATCTTTATTATTTTTTATATTTTTAGAAATTGACTGGGCTAATCTTAAAGAAGCATTTTTTAATTATAAATTTTTAAGTTTTGACTTAATTATTAATTTCTTATGGACACCAATTTTTGCTTTTTTACTGGGTTTACTATTATTTTATAATAATATTTATTTACGAATAGCTTTAGTTTTACTTCTTATTTTACCATGTACTGACTGGTACCTTATTTTCACCGAAATGACTGGTGGTAATGTTGAACTCTCAACTTCAATATTACCTTATAACTTAATTATTCAATTATTAATTTTACCAGTCTGTTTATTTATTTTCTTTGGAAATTCGAATACCTCTTTAGATTTTAGTATAGCTAGTGAATCAATATTTGAACTTTTATTTCCATTAGTTTTAGCTCTAATTATTCACTTTTTCTTAAAAAACTCAGAAACTTTAGAACATAAAGTTCACCAATATTGTGATAAAGTTGAATTTATTCTAGTATCTATTATTGCTTTTTCAATATTTGCTTCAGAAGGAACGGAACTAATTGAATCTCTAACAAGTTTTCCTTTATTTATTTTAGCTGTAATTATTTTTTATGTTATTAATTTTCTTATAAGTTATAATCTAGCTAAATTTAATAGATTTTCCTTTCAGGATTTAATTAGTTTAGTTTTTACTACAACTTCCCGTAATACTCCGTTATCTTTAACTTTATCAGGCTTATTATTTCCACAATACCGAATTATTTCAATAGTTTTACTTATTGGTCCTATTACTGAAATTCCTTTTTCATTAATTATTTCTCTTTTGTTAAATAAATTAACAAAGATTCAGAATTTTCCTCATCTAAGACATATAAAATAAAACGCTTAGAGATTTCTCTAAGCGTGAAATGTGGAGATAATAAATAATATTAATTAAGCTACTGCATTAGAAGCTCTTTTGGATTTTTCTTGGATAGGTTTCTTTAGTAGAGCTAAACATCCCATAGTTACCAAAGAACCTACTACTAAAGCAACACAATACATTAAAGGATTGCCAACAACCGGGAAAACGAAGATGCCGCCATGAGGAGCTCTAAGTGTGGAACCAAAAGCCATTGATAAAGCTCCAGCTACAGCTGACCCAGCTACACAGGATGGAATTACTCTGGCTGGATCAGAAGCTGCAAATGGAATTGCTCCTTCTGTAATAAAACATAATCCCATAATATAATTTGTTATTCCAGCTTGACGTTCGGATTGAGTAAAACGATTAGGGAAGAAAGTTGAAGCAAGTGCTATTCCAATTGGAGGACACATTCCGCCAATCATAACAGCAGCCATAATATCAAATTGCCCATCTGCTAACATAGCTGTTCCAAATACATAGGCAGCTTTATTAAATGGGCCTCCCATATCAATTGCCATCATCCCGCCTAGGATTGCCCCTAATAATATCTTAGATCCTCCACCGAGGCTTGCGAGTCCATTACTTAAAGCAGTGTTAAGCCAGGCAACTGGTGGATTAATAATAAATATCATGCATAATCCAGTTAAAAGAAGTCCAAAAACTGGGTAAAGTAAGGTTGGTTTTGTTCCTTGAAGTGAATCAGGTAAACGATCAAAGAGTTTTTCAAGACCTAAAACAAGATAACCACATAGAAAACCGGCAACTAATGCTCCCAAGAATCCAGAAACACCTATAGTACTGGCTTGAACTGTTCCATCAGTATAAATAATTCCCTCTTTAGCAATATAGCCACCTATAAATCCCGGCATAAATCCAGGTCTATCAGCTATAGATAGAGCAATATATCCTGCTAAGACTGGTAGCATAAAACCAAAGGCAGCATCACCAACAGCTTTAAAGAAAGCGGCAACAGGTGTATTTGAACCATAATTACTTGGATCAATTGAGTAATCATCAAGTAAGAAGGCAATTGCTATTAAAATTCCCCCACCAATAACGAATGGAAGCATATTAGAAACTCCATTCATCAGATTTTTATAGATTGTTCGACCAATACTTTCTGATTCCTGCTCAAACGATTCTCCTCCACTTTCGCCACCAGCAGCATGGAAAATAGGAGCATTTCCAGAAAGAACTGTGTCAATTAATTCATCAGGTCTAGAAATACCATCTTTAACTGGAACCTGAATAACAGGTTTTCCATTAAAGCGGGCTGTATCTACTTTTTTATCAGCAGCTACTATAATTCCTTTTGCATTGGCTATTTCAGCTGGAGTCAATAAATTTTTAGTACCACCAGAACCATTTGTTTCAACTTTCATTTTAAAACCCTTATCGGCAGCAGCATTTTCTAAAGCTTCAGCAGCCATATAAGTATGGGCAATTCCAGTTGGACAAGCGGTAACTCCCAATAGATAAGGTAAATCTTGTTCAGCAGATTCTTGACGCAAATTCATTTCTTTTTCATTTACGTCCATTACAGCTTTTTCAACAGGATTTAAGTTTTTATCTTCTTGAGCTAATTCTTCTTCTCCAAAGCGTTCCCTTTCTTTAGCATCTACAATATTTAAAAATTCTTCCACATCTTTTGCATTAATAAGATTTTTTCGAAAATCTCCATCCATTAGCATCATAGATAAACGTGAAAGCATTTCTAGATGTTCATTAGCAGAATCTTCTGGAACAGCTATTTCAAAAAATAAATTAACAGGCTGACCATCCATGGCATCATATTCAGTACCTTCTTTAACTACCATAGCAGCTAGTCCAGGTTTTTTAACTGCTTTTGATCTACCATGTGGAATAGCAATACCATCACCAATCCCAGTTGTTCCTTCTTCTTCTCTAGCTTCAACAGCTTTCTTGTATTCTTCTTTATTAGTAAGATTACCGGTTTTATCCATCAGATCAGCCATTTGATCAATAGCTTCTTGTTTAGTTCCCGGCTTACCATTTAAATTAATTCCTTTTTTATTAAGTAAATCGGTAATTTTCATTTTTACACCATATTAAAATATATCTATTGGATTAGACATTGATGCTTCTAATTTATCAACTAAGTCTTTTTCTGCTAATAGTTCAGAAAATGCTGAGGCTGAACCAGTTGCTACAGCATATTTGAAAGCTTCTTCAGGTTTTAAATTAAAATAATTTCCTGCTATAAATCCAGCTACTGTTGAATCTCCAGCTCCAACAGAGTTCACAACTTTTCCAGCTGGTGCTGGAAGGAATAGAGCATCTTGATTGTTCGTAATATAGATAGCTCCATCTCCGGCCATAGATATAATTACATTTTGAGCCCCTAAATCAATCAGTTTTTGGCCATATTTAGCGATTTCTTCATTAGAATTGAGTTTTACATTAAAGATCTCTTCTAATTCATGATTATTAGGTTTAATTAAATAAGGATTAAAAGGCAATACATTTAATAATAAATCTTTAGTAGCATCTACAATTAATTTAATGTCTTTTCCTTTAATATGCTTAGCAATTTCCTCATAGGTATTTTGAGGCATTGTTTTAGGAATACTTCCTCCAAGCACCAAATAATCTCCTGATTGAAGTTCATCAATTTTCTGATAAAGTTTTTTAATGTCGGAGTCACTTATTGCTGGACCTTGTCCGTTAATTTCAGTTTCTTCTTCACTACGGATTTTTACATTAATTCTAGAAAAGCCGTTCTTTATTTTAATAAAATCAGTATTAATTCCTCTTTGATTTAATAAATGGGCGATTTCTTTTCCAGTAAAACCTGCAATAAAACCTAAAGCAGTTGAACTTATTCCTAGATTATTCAAAACAATAGAAACATTAATCCCTTTTCCACCCGGATACAGAGTTTCACTTTCTGTCCGGTTTGTAAGTCCCAAATTTAATTTCTCTACATCTACGAGATAATCAAGGGCTGGGTTGAATGTAACTGTATAAATCATTTAATAACCTCCTTTACTATTGTTTTAGTTCTATAAATATGGTCAGGTAGTTGGGTTGTTATTATTTCAGCTTCATCAATTTTTCCAAAAGTTTTTGGATAAATTTTTCCAAACTTTGAAGGATCAGCTACAATAAATGCTTTAATTGATTGTTTTAAAGCTTTATGTTTAAAAGCTGCTTCAATTAGATTAGGAGTAGTAAAACCATTTTCAATAGTAATCCCATTTGTGCCGAAAAAAGAAATACTAAAATTGCAATCTTTAATCTGATTTATTGCTTCTTCACCGACAATTGCTTCGGTTCTAGGCCTGATCGATCCACCGATAACATGGGCATGAAATCCTCGGGCTATTAATAACTGGGCAATAAATAATCCGTTAGTCATATAAATTGCATTTTTTTCTGTAAGATAACGAACTATAGATTCCGTTGTAGTCCCGGCATCGATAAAAACAAAATCTTCAGGATGAATTAAAGAAGCTGCATATTCTCCAATCGCTTCTTTCTCTTCCCAATAGAGATTATGTTTTTTAATCATATCAGGTTCTTCTGTTAAAACTTTACGTTTAATTGATTTAACACCGCCGTAAATTTTAAGTAATTGTCCTGCCTCAACTAAAGATTGAATATCTCTACGAACGGTAGATTCCGAACTACCTGTAAGTTGACTCAGTTCCTTGATTGTACTCGAGCCACTCGTATCAACGTAATTAAGAATTTTTTCATAACGTTCTTCAGAGAGCATTTTATTTATACCTCAATTATAAAATATTTTGAAAGAAAATGAAAGAGTTTGAAAGATTTATTTTTAATAAAATTTAAGATATTTTCAAATTTTTCATTTTCAACCGATTTCTAGGATTAATTATCTTAAATCTGAACTTTTATGACATATTGTTATCAAAGTTAAGACAATTTAGTGAATTTTTATGAAAAAGTTTGACAATTTTAATTTATTATATCAAACAATAAACTATTAATTTTTTTATCTTTTGGATAAAATTAAATTAAATAAGAATCTAGAAAGAATAATATGACCCAACCTTTTACGCATTTACATGTTCATTCTGAATATTCACTTTTAGATGGTTTGTCTAGAATTCCAGACCTGGTAAAAAAAGCTAAAGAACTGGGAATGGAAAGTTTAGCTTTAACTGATCATGGGGTGATGTTTGGAGCTATTGAATTTTATAATGAATGTTTAAAGCAAGGGATAAAACCGATAATAGGATGTGAAGTTTATGTTGCTTCAAGAGATCTAGAGCAAATGGAACCGGCTCTGGATAGTAAGAATTATCATTTAATTCTTTTAGCCCAAAATGAACAGGGTTATAAGAATTTAATAAAGATTGTTTCAATTGGTTATCTGGACGGCTTTTATCGGAAACCAAGAGTAGATCATAAAACTTTAAAAGAGTATTCCGAGGGTCTTATTGCACTTTCTGCTTGTCTTTCTGGCGAGATTCCTCAGGCTATTCTGGATAATGATTTAAATAAAGCGCATCAACTTGTGAATATTTATCAGGAAATATTTGGTAAAGAGAATTTTTATCTAGAAATTCAGGATCATAGAATTCCTGAAGAAGCAAAAGTTAGAGATAAAATTGCTTATCTCTCTGAGGTAACTGGAGCGCCCCTGGTAGCAACAAATGATGTTCATTATATAAATAAAGAAGACTCTGATGTGCATGATGTTTTAGTTTGTATTCAAACAGGAGCAAAAGTAAAGGATGAAAACCGGTTAAGTTATAACCGGGAAGCTTTTTATTTAAAATCTGCTCAGGAAATGTACCGGGAATTTTCTAGATATCCAAATGCTTGTATAAATACAGTTAAAATTGCTGAAAAATGTAATTTAAAACTGGAAAATACCGGTAACCATATGCCTATCTATCAAATTCCAGAACAGTATCAAAATGCTGGGGATTATTTAAGAGATTTAAGTTATAACGGACTCAAAGAAAGATATCCTGTAATAACTGAAGAATTAAAAGAACGTTTAGATCAGGAACTTAAGACAATCCATCAGATGGGCTTTGACAATTACTTCCTGGTTGTTTGGGATTTTATTAAATTTGCTAAAGATCATGAAATCATGGTTGGTCCAGGTAGAGGATCAGCAGCCGGATCTTTAGTAGCCTATTGTCTTGGAATAACCTCTCTTGATCCCATTAAATATAATTTACTCTTCGAACGGTTTCTAAATCCAGAACGATATACAATGCCCGATATTGATGTTGATTTCTGTTATGAAAGAAGACAGGAAGTTATTGATTATGTTTCCCGAAAATATGGGCCAGATCATGTAGCTCAAATTATTACCTTTGGAACTATGTTAGCTCGGGGAGCTATCAGGGATGTTGGTCGGGTCTTTGATATTTCCTATAATAAAACTGATAAGCTTGCCAAAGAAATTCCAATGTTGCCGGGACATACAATCACTATAGACCGGGCAGAAGAAGAAAATAATGATTTGAAGCATCTTGATGAAACCGATGAAGAAGTTCATATGATTTTAGACACAGCAAGGAAAATTGAAGGACTAGTTCGTCATGCTAGTACTCATGCTGCTGGAATAGTTATTAGTGATAAACCTTTAACTGATTATGTTCCTCTGTTTAAAAATGATAATCAGGTAACAACACAATTTCCTATGGGTGAACTAGAAAGTCAAGGTCTCATAAAGATGGACTTTCTTGGTCTTAGAACTTTAACAGTAATTAGAGATGCTCTGGATAATATTTTTAAATCAACAGGGAAAAAGATTGATTTAAAAGATATTGATTTAACTGATCCGAATATCTACAAACTTATTTCATCTGGGGATTGTGGTGGAGTTTTCCAGTTAGAATCAGCCGGAATTATTCAGTTTATTAAAGAGTTTAAACCGGAAAATTTTGAAGATATTATAGCTGCTATCTCATTGTACAGACCAGGACCTATGGAACAAATACCAACTTATATTCGAAATAAAAATAATCCTGAGCTAATTACCTATCTTGATCCAAAACTAGAACCAATTCTAAATATGACTTATGGGACTATAGTTTATCAGGAACAGGTAATGCAGATATTTAGGGATCTGGCCGGTTTTTCTATGGGAAGAAGTGATTTAATTCGTCGTGCCATGAGTAAGAAAAAAGCGGATGTAATGGATCAGGAAGGTCAAGCTTTTATTTATGGTGAAACAGATCAAGAGGGTAATATTATAGTTGAAGGTTGTCTTAGACGGGGGATTAGTCAGGATGTGGCTGAAAAAATTTGGGCACAGATTAAAGAATTCTCCAAATATGCTTTTAATAAGAGTCATAGCGCCTCCTATTCTGTATTATCTTGTCAGACAGCCTGGTTAAAATATTATTATCCTTCCGAATTTTATGCTGCTCTTTTGAGTTCAGTAATGGGTTCAGAAACTAGAATTTCCCGTTATATTGAAGAATGCAACAGAAGAGGAATTAAAGTTGTAGCCCCAAGCGTTAATAATTCAGAAAAAAAATTTACCGTTTTAAATAATGATATTGTCTTTGGCTTAGGTGGAATAAAAAATGTAGGGAAGGGACTTATAGAATCAATTATAAAAGAAAGAGAATTAAGTGGTCCTTTTAAAAGTCTGTTGGATTTTTGCAGTAGAGTTTCTAATATAAACAGACAAGCATTAATTAGTTTAATTAAAGCAGGTTCTTTTGATTTTTTAAATATTGAACGTGGAAAACTTTTAGCCAATGCTTTGGTTGCTTTAGAAGACGGTAAAAATATTCAAAAGGTTCGCTTATCGGGACAAACATCTTTTTTTGATTCAACTGATGAATTATCGACCAACCAATTATTAGAAACAAAACCTTTAGCTATAGATACTATTTTAGCAATGGAAAAGGATGTTTTGGGTATTTATTTATCGGGACATCCGCTTAAAAAATATCAGGATATTTTAGATCATCGTTGTGTTTTTAATTTTTCTATTTTAGATTCCTATGAAAGCTTAAGTCAAACGGCTCAGGATCAAAGTTATGTAACAGTAGGCGGATTACTTAAGAATATTAAAACTCAATTAACTAAAAATAATGAGTTAATGGCCTTTGCTCAATTGGAGGATCAGTACGGCATAATAGATCTGGTTATCTTTCCTAAACAATATGAAGAATTTAGACCTTTTTTAATAGATGAGACTCCTGTTCTAGCTTATGGAAAATTAACTTATAATGAGGAAATGGATGTTTCTTTAATTGTTAATAAGTTAGAACTCCTTGAGGTGATTTATCAAAAAAATCCTGAATACACCAGGCCCTATAAAAAATACAGTAATAAGGTTTATCAAGAGAATAATCAGCTTATAATCCAGTTAAAAGATTTATCTTATAAACCTTTAATAGAAAAGATAAAAAAGATTCTCAAAACTTCTCGAGGTAAAACGCCTGTGATATTATATTTTGAGAATGAAAATAAACGATTTAAAGCTTCAGAAACTTTAAACGTTAATATAACAAATGATTTAATAAATAATCTAAATGATCTTATTCATTCAAATAGTGGAGGTAATTAAATGCCAGGAAAGAAAAAAGTTGGTATATTAACTAGTGGTGGTGATGCACCTGGGATGAATGCGGCAATTAGAGCTTCAGTAAGAGCTGCTCTACACTATGGTTATGATGTAGTTGGAATAAACAGAGGTTATGCAGGTCTTTTAGAAAAAGACTTTATCCCAATGAATACCAATTTAGTACGTGGAATAATCGGATTAGGTGGAACTATTTTAAGAACCTCCAGAAGCGAATTTTTCCCAACTGAAGCAGGACTGCAAAAAGCAACTGATATTTTAAACGATTTTGGAATTGATTCATTAGTTGTAATAGGTGGAGATGGTTCCTTATCAGGAGCAGTAGAATTAGAAAAACGAGGGATAAGTGTTGTTGGTATGCCAGGAACCATTGATAATGATTTTGGCGCTAGTGACTATACTATTGGTTTTGATACAGCTGTTTCAACTGCTCTAGATGCTATTGCTAAAATTCGGGATACTACTTTTTCCCATAATAGAATCAATATCGTTCAGGTTATGGGACGTACCTGTGGGGATATAGCGTTATATGCCGGTTTCTCAAGTGGTGCAGATGCCATAATAATTCCAGAAATGGAAACAAATTTAAAAGAAATATGTGAGACTTTACTTAGAGGAAGAGATAGAAACGAACTAGCATCAATTGTCATGTTAGCTGAAGGTTGCGGTTCGTATCGAGATTATGTTGATCAGTTTGAAGAAATGACGGGAGTAGTAACTAAAGGAACTAATCTTGGATATATCCAAAGGGGAGGTTCACCAACTCACTTTGACCGTAATCTAGCAAGTTACATGGGATATAAAGCAGTTGAAGCTATTCATGAGGGTAACACTAATACAGTTATTGTTCAAAGAAAAGGTGAATATTTAGCAATTCCAATAGAAGAAGCTCTTCAAACTGAAAAGAAATTTAATATCGATATGTATAAAACGATGAAGTTCCTCACCAGATAATTAACATTTAAGAGAGTTTACTAATGCCTAAGAAAAGACTTGTGTTAAAAAAGACTAAAATCGTAGCAACAGTAGGTCCAGCTTCTGAAAACCTAAAAACTTTAGAAGAAATGATTCAAGAAGGAATGAATGTTGCCCGAGTTAATTTTTCTCATGGTACCTATGAAGATCATGAAAAACAAATTAATTTAATAAAAGAAGCTAGAAAAAGACAGAATACACCAATAGCAATTATGCTTGATACTAAGGGACCAGAAATTAGAACTGGTTTATTAAAGAATGGTGATGAAGTTATCTTAACTGAAGGGCAGACATTTGTATTAACAACTGAAGAACTAGATGGTGATAATACGATAGTCTCAATCTCCTATGAAGGTCTTCCAGGTGATGTTAAACCGGGAGATCAGATTCTAGTCGATGATGGATCACTGGATCTTAGAGTTGAAGCAGTAGATGGAAAGAAAATTATCACTAATGTGGTAACTGGTGGAACCTTAGGTGAACATAAGAGCTTAAATCTTCCTAATGTAGTTGTTAATCTTCCAGGACTTACTGATAAGGATATTAATGATCTAAAATTTGGTATTCAACAAGGTGTTGATTTTATAGCTGCTTCTTTTGTTAGAAGACCTGATGATGTTCTAGCGATCAGAGAAGTTTTAGACAATAATAATGGCTCTGATATTAAGATTATATCTAAAATTGAAAGTCAAGAAGGTGTTTATAACTTTGATAAAATCTTAGATTTATCTGATGGGATCATGGTAGCCAGAGGAGATTTAGGCGTTGAAGTTCCTGCCAAAGATGTACCGGTTATTCAAAAACGGATTATCATGAAATGTAATAATGATGCAAAACCGGTTATCATCGCCACACAAATGTTAGATTCTATGATCCATAATCCCAGACCAACCAGAGCAGAAGTAGCTGACGTTGCTAACGCTGTATTTGATGGAGCTGATGCTATCATGTTATCAGGTGAAACAGCTGTTGGAGCCCACCCGGTTGAAGTTGTAAAAACAATGGCTGATATTGCTAGCGTTGCTGAAGTAGCTGATGAATTCAGGTTAAATAATAGACTTAAGAAAAAGCAAAAAGGAATAACAAATTCTGTTTGTGAAGCTGCTATTTCAATGTCTGTAAATCTTAAAGCCAATTCGGTTATAGCAGCAACTGCCAGTGGAGACTCAGCTCGTGATTTAAGTAAATTTAAACCAGATGCTAATATCTTTGCTACTAGTTTTAGAAATATTACTATAAGACAGTTATGTTTAAGCTGGGGAGTATTTGGTATTTATGTTCCTCAGGTTACTGATTCTGATAAACTCGTTCGAGAAAGCGTCAAGGCGGTTAAAGAAAAAGATTATATTCATGAAGGAGATCGAGCAATTGTAGTAGCTGGTATTCCTGTCGGTGCTTCTAGTGTTACCAATATGATCAGAGTTATTAAAGTTGGTAACTCCCAGATTAAAGGTAAAGCAAATGGTCGTAAGGATAAGGTTATAGGTATTGCTAGACAGATGCGTGTCCAAAATAGACAGGCAGAAGAAAACTTCAGAGAAGGTGACATCTTAATTGTTCCTCGTCTTACCAGCAATAATATGTATCTGGCTGATCTAGCAGGAGCTATCATTACTGAACAAAAAGAAGAAGTAAGTAAGAGTTTCTTAAAGCAATTAAATGAAAAACCGGTTATAACTGGAGTTAAGAATGTCTTTGAGAATATTGAAGATGGTAGAATCATAACTGTAGATACTGAAGAAGGTGTTATTAGACAGGGAATTAAATAAAACGGATCCGGAGTTTTCCGGATCTTTAAAACCATAGTGATGTAAACGTTTATTTATAAAATTTACTCAAGAGATTTTATTTCAAAATAATTAAAATTTGACACT
>CANQNI010000019.1 GCA_947625175.1 uncultured Eubacteriaceae bacterium
TCCTGTAGTAATTTGATCAGGAATAACGGAATAGTCGCAACCGTGTAATTTGGAAACACCATTGATAACAATAGTATCTGTTCCGGCTCCTTTTATATTTGCTCCCATTAAATTTAAAAAGTTCGCTACATCAACAACATGCGGTTCTTTTGCTGCATTATGTATAACTGTTCTTCCTTCTGCCAGTACAGCCGCTAACATAATATTAATAGTTGCTCCCACTGTAATAACATCCAGATTTATAGTATCTCCTTTTAAATGGTCGCAATCTAAAAAAACCAGACCGTTTCTGTCCGAAACCTTAGCACCTAAACTTCTAAATCCTTTTAAATGTTGGTCAATTGGTCTTAAACCAATTGTACAACCTCCCGGCATCGGAACGATTGCTTTTTTAAATCTTCCTAAAAATGCTCCTAGCAAATAATAGGAGGCCCTCATCTCACTACACTCGTAAACTAATTCGCTTAAGTCATATTCGTTAACGCCTGTAGTGTCAATTTCTAGAATATCACCCTCGAAATTAATTTTGGCACCTATTTTTTCTAATATGTTAAGAAATTTCTCTACATCATTAATATGAGGAACATTTTCTATTCTAAACTTATCCTGACAAAGTAAAACCCCGGCTAAAATACCTAATACAGCATTCTTAGCACCAGTAATTGCTACTTCGCCTGAGAGTTTGTTACCACCCTCAATCTTATAAGTCTCCATAAAAACTCCATATCGATAAAACAAGGTTTTAGCATAGTTGAATTTAATTATAATCAAACGGATTATTATTTTTGTATCGAAATTGTATCTTTTAAAAATGCAATTTAATGAAAAAATAATAATTCAACGAATAAACGGTATTAAAGCGATTTTTAATTAATTAATAGGTTAATAATTTATAATTTGAAAAATAGATATTGTTTTCAATTGTAACCTTCCCCCTGAATGTTATAAAATAATACAACACACCTTAAAAGTGAGAACGTTAAAACAGTAGAAATTATAGCTTAACATGATATAATTAGGAAAGGTTACTAACGCTTTGAATAGAATAACTTATAGATCAGCATCTGATAACTTTTCAACTACAATTGTCGAAAATATTTTTATAAATAAATTTATGCCTAGTGCTGATGGTGATTATGTAAAAGTTTATTTATATGGACTTAAAAATTCTCAAAATCCTACTAGCAATCCTTTAAGTGCTCAAGACTTGGCACGTTTATTCAGAATAGATGAAGCAAAAGTAAAACAGGCTTATCTTTATTGGAGTGAAAAAGGAATTATTGAGATTCAGGGAGTTAGCGATGATTTAACTATCATCTTTCTTGATATTTCTGAAAAGTTTTCTCAAGATTATGAAGTTAAAACTAATCCAAATGTTTTCCCGGCTCAATATAAAAACGATTTGAGATATCGCAATCTAATTACTAAAGCTGAAGAAATGTTAGGCGGACAGATTTTACCAATTAACTTTATTAAATCTGTTAATACATGGATTGATCAATATTCTTTTAATTACGAATGTGTTTGTTATCTGTTGGAATATTGTTTAACTACCATGGATCTCGACAATTATAATACTATCAACGGAAAAATGAATTATATCAATAAGGTTGCTGATAACTGGTATTCTAATGGAGTTCAATCAATTCAGGATGCGATTTATTATACTAATGAATACGTAGCTCATAATAAACTTCTGTATACCGTCTTACGGGAACTTGGATTAAAGCGTGCTCCACTTCGTTATGAACGTGATTTAATGGAGAAATGGACCAAAGAATTTAATTTTGACTCAGCCATGATTATGGAAGGGGTTAAACGAACTACTGTTCCTAATTTAAATTATTTAGATAAAATCTTAACTAACTGGAATATTAAAAATTATAGAACTGTAAGTGATATTCAAAATGAAACTAAACAGTTTAAAACAAAGAATAGAAATATCAGTTTAAATAATGAATTTCCAGTTAACCAGGAAAAAATCGAAGCTGCTAAAGAAATTGAAAGTAACTTCTTTAAAACATTTAAAAGAAAGAATGCTCTGAAATAACTCTTAATGAATAAATTAAATATTTCAGAAATAATACAGGAAAGACAAAAGAAAAATAAAAATATTCAGTCTGAACGAATAGAAAATTTATTGAATTGTAGTCCTGAGTATTCTCAATTAATACAACAACGAAACCGATTGATGGGTCAAATTGGGATAGCTAAATTAACCAATCAGTTAGGTGATATAAATAAGAAAAAACAGGAAGTTGCCTTACTGGATAAAAAAGAAAAAGAAATACTAGCCCAAAATAATCTACCATTAGATTATCTAGATGAAATTTATGATTGTCCTATCTGTAAAGATATGGGTTATCTCGAAGATGGTAAAGTTTGTTCTTGTATTAAAAAACTAATAAGACAAAATAAATATTCTAACTATGATTTAAGTGAAAGTTTTAAGAATTCGACGTTTGAAAACTTTAATTTAGAATTGTTTTCAAAAGAACCTTATAAAGAGACTGGTATCTCTCCTTATGAAGCAATGATCGAAATGCTTAATATCGCTCATAATTTTTGCAAGAAGTTTCCTCAAGAGCAAACTTCTTATTATATTCAGGGTGATGTTGGAGTTGGAAAGACTTATTATGTTAGTTGTATTGTTAATGAACTAATTAATAAAGACATTGATATTATTTATATTTCAGCACCAAACTTACTTAATTATCTTTACGATGATATTAAACATCAAAACGATTTAGCTAGTAGTCATAAAGAAGAATTTAAGAATATTGAATTACTGGTTATAGATGACTTGGGAACTGAAAATTCAAACAATTTTAGTGCTTCGTCCTTATCTGAAATAATTGATTATCGGATTATTAATAATAAATGTACTTTAATAACATCTAATTATAGTCCGAGTACCATGATGCAAAATCATGTCTATCCAGAAAGAATGGCTAGTAGAATTCTAGCCTATTTTAAAGTATTACCCTTTATTGGCTCTGATTTAAGGGTTAAAAAAAATCGATGATTAACTTTGGAGGAAAATAGATTGAAAAAATTATCATTGGTTTTATTTATAGTTTTACTTTTAACAAATAATCTTGTTTTTGCTGCAGGTAATTCATTTATTCTACGTAAGAGCGATAATCTTCCTCAGGATGAATTAAATTTAATAACAGCTCAAACAGATGAAGTTATAAATAAGCAAAATGCTGGAGCCTTAGATCCTTTTGATAATACACAACCTCAGGTATTTACAGTTTATGGATGGTTTAATCCTTTAGATAATGGAAGTGAAACTTCAACAAATGCCATTATTACCGGTGGAGAAACCCGTGCTATGATTGGAAATCCTAACTCAGGGAATACACTCGAAACAATTAAGATGTTTTCCAAAAATAAAAATCTAGCACTCAAATATTCAGTTCAACTTGAAGGTGAAAACTGGCAGGGCGAACAGACCGGTCTTTATGACTTAGCTCAAGGCGCTGGTAATATGAATGAGACTTCCAAAAAAATCGTTAATTTAAAAATTAAATTAGCGGGAATTCTATCAGGATATTATGATATTTATTATCGTGTTCACCTTAAAGGAAAGGGTTGGTCTTCTTGGGCTAACAATAATAATACAGTAGTTCCAGAAGATTCTGTAGATACTTTTGAAAGTTTAGATATTAGAATTCTTCCAAAAGGAAGTAAAGTACCTCCAGATAATGTTGATAGTCAGGAAGTTCCGTTATTATTAGCAACCTCACATATTGCCAACTTAGGAACTTCTAAAACCACAATTGGAAAAAACATTTTAATTGGTCAGGAAAATTCAAATCAGGGAGTTGAAGGTATCACTTTAACCACTAATAATCCTGATTTAACTGTTTCTTATAAAAGTTTTATAAAAAATATTGGATGGCAGGAAAGTAAAAGCAATAATGCTTTTAGTGGAACTCAAGGCGCAGGAACTCCTATTGAAGCTATTAAACTTAAATTAGAAGGTCCTCAAGCTTCTAACTATGATATTTATTATAGAACTTACACTCAAGGTTATGGTTGGTTTGATTGGGCTAATAATGATCAAATCTCGGGTACTATTAATCAGGATCTGAAAATTGAAGCTATTCAAATTAGAATTTTACCTAAAGGAAGTTTGCTTCCTGGAAATTCAGAATTCACCAGTGTTGTAGCATATTCCCGTGAAGAAGGTGAGTTCATTAGAAATCTAAACACAGCCAGACATGAAAAAGGTTTATTACCTGTAACTAGTAATCCTCAGTTAAATTTAGCTTGTCAGGCTCGTTCAAATGAACTTAAAGCAAACTACAATCATGTTAGACCGAATCAACAGGGCTATGAAACTATCTTAAATGATATTAATTATAGACCTGATGGTTTAAAACCAGCTTCGGGTGAATGTTATACAAAAGCTAACGACATCACAACAGCAATGAATAATTTAAGTAAAAGACAAATTTGTAAAAACTTGTTATTTACTGATTACTATAAATTCTGTTCCGTAATTACAAATTCTAATAACCCAACAGAAGAACAATTAACAACTGTACTCTTTACTGATACTCCAAGTGATTACAGTTACCTATATTAAAATTAAGCGAACCGTTGAGGTTCGCTTTTATATTTTCTCTAATTCTTCATTAATGTTATCTTCCGTAGTTTTCATATGCTCTAAAGTTGAGGATAACAAATTATTTAAGTCCCAATCTAATAGTTCAGCTCCATTTTTTATAATTTCTCTATCACATCCAGCAGCAAAATTTAAAGATTTAAACTTTTTCTTTAAGCTTTTTAATTTCATATCCTTTGTGCTTTTACTAGGACGAATTAAAGCACAAGCATTAATAAGACCTGTAAGTTCATCACAGGCATAAAGAACTTTTTCCATTTCATGTTCTGGTTTTACTTCAGAACAAATACCATATCCATGTGAACAAACAGAATTAATAAACTCGTTGGACGCGTTAATTTCCTTTAATATATCCACAGCTTTTTGACAATGCTGATCAGGATATTTTTCAAAATCAACATCATGCAAAAGGCCAACTAATCCCCAGTAATCTCTATCTTCTGAATATCCAAGTTCATCAGCAAATTCTTTCATAACAGCTTCTACTGTTAAAGCATGTCTTATATGAAATGGTTCTTGATTATATTTTTTTAATAAATCTAATGCCTGATTACGATTAAAAGTTAATTCCATCTTTTCCTTCTTTCATTGTTTCTATACGGGAAATTCCTTCGTATATTTTGTTTATTTCCTTACTAAACTTTTGGTCTTCATAAATGATTAATGGCTTTTGAATTTTAACCCCGGGATTTCCTCTCTTGGATAATTCTATTAACACTAAAATTGCATCTTTGTTAATTGTAGAATAAATAAATCGAATTGTTTTAGGTTCAAGAGAATTTTCTTTAGCTTTAACTATTAATTCAGATATTCTTTCTGGGCGATAAATCATAACAAGTCTACCGCCTTGTTTTAAAACCCACTTAGAAAATTGAAATAAATCTTCTAGATTCAGAGTTACCTCATTTCGGGCAATCCGTTTCATTTCGTTTGGAGTAATTGTTGTTCTTTTAGATGAACCTGATAATTTATTTGGAAAATAAGGTGGATTAGCAATAACGAGATTATAAAAATTTTGTGGAAAATCTTTATAATTTCTAATATCTTTACATTCGATTGTTATTCTTTGATTTATCTTATTAATTTCAATATTTCTTTTTGCTAGATTAACTAGTTCTTCTTGAATTTCAAAACCATTATATTGTTGAAATTGGGCTCTCTTGTTAACTAAAAGAGGAATTATTCCAGATGCACTTCCTACTTCAGCAATTTTACTTTTCTTTTTAATATATTTACTAGCAAAATCTGCTAATAATACTGCATCAATACCAAATAAGAAATAATTAGTATTTTGAATAATATAGTAATTGTCACCTAAATTGTCTAATCTTTCGTTTCTATCTAGTTTGACTTTCAAAATAATCACTTAAATCAGAATTTATTCGATTATATTAAAACATTACCAAGATTGATTTTAAAGATTAATTTCAGTTTGTTTTTGTATGTTATAATTTGTTATTAAGTCAAAAGAAGCTATGGAAAAAATGAATACCCAAAATTCAAGTGATCCTCATCCGCTTTACTTAAAAGATTATTCTAAATTAGAAATAATTTTTAATGCTGCGGTTGAAAAAATGAATCAAAAAAAGATAGTCTATTATGCTTCTGATCGAATATTTTCTGAGGATAGTCGAAAACAGATTTTAAAGAATAGTTTTAAATCTTTTGCATGTGCTATTCCTTTATCTGCGGAGGATATTCAGACAGAAATTATAGATTTAGAGAAAAATAAAAAATTACTTCCAATTTCTCAAACCATTTTAAATAATGAAGCCAGCCTTTATTCATTACTTGAAATAGTAGGAGAGAAACAAAAAGAAGAAAATAAGACTACTGAATTTAAAACAGAAGTAGTAGAAGCAAAAGAAGAAAACTTAATAATAGACTCTGAGGAAACTAAGGAAAAAACTCAACCTATTTTACAAGAAACTGAACAAGTTGAAAGTAATAGTGAAGTAGTTATTAGTAAAACTGCTCAGGAAAAACTAGAGCGCTATTATTTACTTAAAGAACAAACACTTAATTCTTTAGAAGAGCAAAAAAAGAACACTCAAGAATCACTTCTTGAAAATGTTGAAGAAGCTGATGATTTACTTATCAATAATAAGGAGTTTCAATCAACCTTAGATCAAGAAGAATTAGATGAAATTTTGTCAGAAATTTCAGCTGAAGAAATAATTGAAGATCTTGATGATACTACTATTAAAATTACAGAAGCAGAACCTGTTGAAGAAAAAATTTTAGAAGTTTCCAAAGAGACTGAGTCTTTAGAATCAAAAGAAAGTAATAGTCAGGATTTATATCAACAATTACTTGAATTATCTTATCAACCTCAAACTGAAAATAAAGATGAGATTTCTAGTTTAATAGCTTCAATTCAAGAAGACGATAGCTATTTAATGCCTTCAAATAAAGCTGAAAATTCTGACTCAGAGAAAAATACACAATTTTCGGAATATACTGATTCAGAATATTTGATTCGAGATTATCTAAACTCAGAAAATAATTTTAAAGATAATGAAGAATTAAATTCTTATAAAACAGAGTCTTCGAGTCAATCACTTGAAGAGAATGAAGTCGAACCTTCTGATGAAGTTCTGACTAATCAGTTTAAAACTCCAATTAATAGCTTTGATTCATTAACAAAAGAAATATCAGAAAATAATTTTGTTGAGAAAAAAACTAATCTATTATTTGGAGAATCCAGTGATGAGTCAGATAAAGTAACTTTATCTAAAAGAATTAAACAAACGCATAAGGATTTAGTAACTAGTAGATTAACTTTTCTTATTTCATTACTCTTAACTGGCTGTTATATTTTCTTAATGTTTAGAAGCTTTCAGGGTTTTGATTATATTGCTTTAGTCTTAACACTAGTAGGAATTTTTTTAGCCTGGGATTTAAAGGCAAAGCCTTTAACTATAGTAACCATTGGAATGTTAGTAGTTTTAGTCGGTTGTGTTATTTATCAAAGTATTAATACTGGAACATTTATTGATGTCACTCACCTTGTATGGTTTTTATTAGTTCCACTCAATATCAGTTCTTCCTATTTATTTATGAACAATAGAAAAGAATATATTGCTCTTTTAAACATTAATAAAGAAAAAGATCACTCGACTGAAACTCAAGATAATCAAAAGAAAAATGAATCTATTTTTTATTCGGAATAAAATTAAAGGTGTAGAATCGACAAGATTTTACACCTTTTTAAAATGTTCTGCTTTTACCTAAATGCTCTCTTCGGACAAGGTTAGCTAATGCTACCCCTCCTAAAATTAAAACAGCCCCAACAATGGCTTCAATCCCTATTCTTTCACCATAGAAGAATACAGCTAAAGAAATTGATGTTAATGGTCGTGCATATCCGGCAAAAGCAATCGTGTCAGCTCTAAGTTCATCAATAGATGATAAATATAAATAAACAGGAAGACCAGTATTAAAAACACCACCCATAATAAGCCACCAACTATCATTTTCAGAAATAGTAAAGTATAAATCGTGTCTCCAGACGTAAATAACAAAAATAACTAGAAAAGCTACAATCATTTGAAACATTGCATTTTCTAATCCATCAATATCTTCTAATTTCTTATTACAATAAACTACCACTACTGAAAATACAGCCGCTACTAAAACGTCAAAAATACGACTTATTCCATTAGGAGCTATAATCCATTCATAATCTAAAAGAAAGACGCCAAGTGAACATAGAAAAAAACCAATAAGTTTAGCTAGAGAATAATCAGTCTCGTGAAATAAAAAAGGAGAGGCAATTAAAAGTAGACCTGGACCTAGGGAATAAGTTAATGTAACAGTAGTTGTTCCTAATTTACTACCAGAATCAGCTAAAATTAACCAGGTTAATCCAATACATGTACCTGAAACTAAGAGACAAATAAACTGTTCTAACGAATAATCCCATATCGTTGCCCTGAATCTGGAACAACAAAAAATAACCATTAAGAAAAATGTACCAACTAATATTCTTATAAAGGTAGCCTGTAATGGTCCAGTATCTAAATTTTTTGAAATAATAGGTAAAGATCCTAACATAATACAAGCAATTATATATTTGATAACTTCAATTTTTATGTATTTGTCAGAAATCTTTTTTATTTTTGATTTCATTTTAAAACTCGATTTCAAAGAATTCACGTGCATTTTGAGCAGTTCTGGTCACTATAGTTTCGACCGGGATCTCTTTTATTCGAGCTAGAGTATTAGCTACATATTCAACGTAAGCTGGTTGATTTCTTTTACCTCTATAAGGAACCGGTGTTAAATATGGCCCATCTGTTTCAAGTAGAATTTTTTCAATGGGTATTTCTTTAATGACTTTTCTTAAATCGTTTGCATTTTTAAAAGTTAAAACACCACCAACAGAAAGATAATTATCCATTTCAATCAATTCTTTAGCCATTTCTAAATCTCCGCTGAAAGCGTGAACAACACACTTCTGATTCGGATATTCTTTTATAATATCTAAGATATCTTGATGAGATTCCCGATCGTGAACAATATAAGGTATTTTTAAGTCACGGGCTAGCTCAATTTGATCTCGAAAAGCCTTTTTTTGAATCTCAGGATTTGGATTATCTTCATAATGATAATCCAGACCTATTTCACCTATTGCTAAGACTTTATCATCTTGAGCTAGTTTATTTAAATAATCTAATGTTTTAATATTATAATTACCCGTTTCACTAGGATGTATCCCAACTGCAGCGTAAATTTTTGGATACTTTTTGGCTAAATTAAGGGCTACTTGACTGGTTTTTAAATCACATCCAGGATTTAAAATAAATCCTAAATTATAAGCATTCTTTAAAACTTCTTCTAAATCATTTTGATAAGATTGGTCATCTAAATGACAATGTGTATCAGTTAGCATTAATCCTCCAGATGATGTTTATTAATTCGATCTACTTCCATAACTACTCTCTTCTTTCGAACATCTTTAAGAACATTACTTAAATCGTCACTACGTTTATCTTTAATTTGATTTTTTATTTTATCTAAAGATAATTCAAAATTTTCTATTTGTTCTAAAAGTAAATCTTTATTTTCTATGAATATTTCTGTCCACATTGGAGCATTAATCATAGCTATTCTGGTTAGATCAGCGTAACTACCACCTTCATAGTCAGTAATAGTCATATCATCAACAGAATCAACCAGTGCTGAAGCGATAATATGACATAATTGAGAGGTATAGGCTATTTTACTATCATGATTTTTTGGGGTTGTTTCAACAATATTTGTAAACCCAAGATTTTTAAGTAATTCTTTAAAATCCTGCAATTTTTCCTGATTTGTATTTTTAAATGGAACTAAAATGTAATTTCTATTTTGAAATATTTTATCAGTAGCTCCTCCATAGCCTTCTTTTTCACTACCAGCCATTGGATGACCAGAGATATAAAATATATCGTCTCTATTTAAATCTTTAAGAACTTGAAAGATAGGTAATTTAATTCCCGAAATATCAGAAACAATTGATCCTTCTTTAAAATTTTTAAAATTTTCTTTTAAAAATTCAATAGTTGCTAAAGGATATAAGCAAATTAAAACTAAATCAGATTCTTTTAAGATCTCTTTTAAGGTATTTTTATCATTAGTTCCAAAAGTAATAACTCCATCAGAGAGAGCCTGTTCTAAAATTTCATTATTCAAATCATAGGCACTAATACTTTCTGGATTTAACTTTTTTAATCCATGAGCAAAAGCTCCACCCATCATACCTAGTCCTATTATTGAAACCTTTTTATTTTTTAAATCCATTTCAAATCAGATTGTTTTGTGGCTTAGTTCAGCATATTTTCTGGCTTTATCAACTATCTGTGCAAACTCTTCCGGTTTAATTGCCTGTTCTCCATCACATAAAGCCGCTTCTGGATTATTATGAACTTCAACCATTATTCCATCAGCACCAGCAGCTATAGCTGCCAATGTCATTGGTTCAACTAATTCACTTAATCCTGTTGCATGAGATGGATCAATTATAATTGGTAAATGCGTATGTTTTTTTAATACTGGTATAGCTGATAAATCTAATGTATTTCTAGTTAAAGTTTCAAATGTTCTAATGCCTCTTTCACATAAAATAACATTATTATTACCACCAGCCATTATATATTCAGCTGACATTAAGAGTTCTTTTATATTCTGACTCATACCTCTTTTTAATAAAATAGGTTTTTGAGTTCTACCTAACTCCTTTAATAGAGTAAAGTTCTGACAATTTCGAGCTCCAACCTGAATAACATCAACATCTTCAAACATTGGTAATTGAGATAAATCCATTATTTCAGTAACAATAGGAAGGCCAGTTTTTTCTTTAGCCAATAACATTAATTCTAAACCGTTAGTTTGCATTCCCTGGAATGAATAGGGTGAGGTTCTCGGTTTAAAAGCACCACCTCTGAGCATCGTAGCTCCAGCTTTTTTGACATCTTCTGCTATGCTAATTATCTGGTCTTCACTTTCAATGGAGCACGGTCCGGCTATTAAAGAAATAGTTCCTTCTCCTACAACAGTATCATCATTAATTTTAATTTTGGAATCTTTCGGATGAAAATATCTACTAGCTTTTTTAAATGGTTGATTCACTCTAACTACCCTCTCAACATAATGTTTTGAACGCAGTGGACTTGAGTCTACTGATTTTGTATCTCCTATTAGACCTAATAAAGTATGACTTTCACCTTCAGAACGGTCTACCTGAAAACCTCGTTCTAAAAATTCGTTTTCTAATTCATCAATTTCTTCTTGAGTTGCAGTTGGTTTTAAAACAATAATCAATTTTGCCTCCAATAAAAAAAGGAATAGGTCTTTTTTCAAAGAGCTATTCCTTAAGTTTCATTTGGAAATATATTAATAATTTTTTAGTTTAGCCCCCTGAAAATTTTAAGCATCACAATTAAACCAGTAGTAATAATACTGGTTGCTAAAGCTTTTAAAATTTCCAGAGAATAAAACTTTCATTTGTTTGCCTCTTAAATAAAGATACTTTGTTATGCTAGATAAATTATAAACCTAAAACTACTAATATGTCAAAACCACTTTTACTTTAATAAGAATATTTATTAACTTTTTCTCCTTTATGAATACATAATAGTTAGATCACTTATTTTAAATATAATTTAAACTTATATCAATGCTTAAATGAGCTATTCATTTTTAAAACTTCTAATTATAAATGTTGAAATTAACAGATATTTTAAGTTTTTCAACTTTATTTTATTTAATATAGACATTAATTTCTAATCCAATTGAGCAATTTTAAATAAATATTTACTGATATAACTCATTTTCTTGCTACTTATAAGTAATTCTGTTAAAAAATCAGTTGTTTAAATTCGTAAAATCCGTATAATAGTAGTATAAGAATTAAATAATTAAATTATTAGCTAGCATTAAAAATATTTATTGGGTGGGACTCCCGGGAAATCTGAATTCAGAATTAATTAAAGTAGGTTTTGGTTAAGAAGAAGGTTTTGCTTCTTCTGGTGTAGGTTCAATTAAAGTTAAATATTATCTTTCTTAACATTTAACTTTTGTCAGTCAAATTATAAATTTTCTAATCTTATTTAACTAAATATTCTTATTAGCTATCTAGGACGTCCGGAATATTTAGAAAAACTTGTTAGTTAATAAAATGAATATGGACAATTTATTCCTGGTTAATTTTTATAAATGAATAATTAGGTTCAATACATTTTATTAAAGTTAGTTTTTGGTTTGTTAATTTTGGTCAATTAAATTCAAGAAGCTTCAAAAATAAATTTAAGGTCTTAAAATAATAAAAGGTTTAAGCAGCTGCAGATGCTTAAATCAAATAAATGAAGGAATACTAAAAGATTAATTTAGTTTTAAATTTATTCTCCCTATAAGGATTTCTCTTTTGAATTCTTCTATTTTTAGACAAGCTTTAATTAAATTCCTCTGTTTACAACTTTTGTTAAATTGGTTATATTTTTTAAAATAAATAACATTATAAAGAGATAAGAATGCCAATCAAAATACCAAAAAGTTTACCAGCTTTTAAAATATTACAAGACGAAAATATCTTTGTTATGAATGAAGAAAGAGCATTATCGCAAGATATTCGTCCCTTAAAAATAGCTATAGTTAATTTAATGCCAACAAAGGTTATAACAGAAACTCAACTTTTAAGGCTTTTAGGAAATACTCCACTTCAGGTTGATATTACTTTAGTTAGAGCAGCAAGTCATAATCCAAAAAATATTTCCAGACATCATATGGATTCTTTTTATACAACGTTTGATGATATTAAAGACGATTACTTTGATGGATTAATTATTACAGGCGCTCCGGTAGAAACTTTAGATTTTGAAAAAGTAGATTATTGGAATGAATTAGTAAAAATTTTGGAATGGAGTAAAACACATGTTTATTCAACTTTCCATATATGTTGGGGTGCCCAAGCAGGACTATATTATCATTATGGAATCCAAAAGAAAGAATTACCGAATAAATTGTTTGGAATTTATGATCATCAAGTAATTGATCGAAAAGTCCCTTTATTTAGAGGATTTGATGATACCTTTCAAGCTCCTCATTCTCGACATACTGCCTTGGACGAAGAAGCTATTTATAATAATCCTAATTTAGAAGTTCTAGCTAAGTCTGATGAAGCAGGTATTTATATAATTATGGCTAATGATGGTCGACAAATTTTTGTAACGGGTCATTCAGAATATGATCGAGATACTTTAAAAAAGGAATATGAAAGAGATTTAAATAAAGGATTACCGATAAACGTTCCTAACAATTATTTTATTAATGACAATCCAGAAGAAGGAATTAACGTAACTTGGCGCTCTCATGCCAATTTATTATTTTTTAATTGGTTAAATTATTATGTTTATCAGGCTACGTACTTTGATTTATCTAAATTAGATAATATTGAAAATGAAGCAAAATATAAGAGACATAAAGAAAAGATGAAATTTTGAGAAATAAAAAAATCGGAGGAACCATCTTTAAATTCCTCCGACCCAAGTTAAAGATCTATATATATAATACCACGAATCTTATTTTGTTCAAGTTTATTTTAATTTAATTTTAGTTTAATCGACTTCAAATTTTAGAAAAATTTAAATTAAATCAAATTATTCTCTAAATAAATTGAGAAATAAAAAATCGGAGGAACCATCTTTAAATTCCTCCGACCCAAGTTAAAGATCTATATATATAATACCACGAATCCTACTTTGTTCAAGTTCTTTTTAACTTAATTTTAGCTTAATCGATTTCAAAATTTGATAAAAATTCAAATTAAATCAAATTATTCTCTAAATAAATTGAGAAATAAAAAATCGGAGGAACCATCTTTAAATTCCTCCGACCCA
>CANQNI010000020.1 GCA_947625175.1 uncultured Eubacteriaceae bacterium
GTCACTTTTAAATTAAAAGTTAAGAAAATTTCAGATTGAGATAATTATTGAATAAAAACTTCTAAAGTAATTAATAAAAAAAGCATCCAAAAAAATTTTGGACACTTATTAGAAAGTTTAATTTTTTAATGAACTAAGTTATTGGTTTAGTTCTTCCTGAGTTGTTGGTGATTCGACTGTTTGACCATTTTCAGTAACTATTTCCTGTTCCGTTATTGTTTCTTGAGCACTTCCACCAGCTTCCAAAGTAACATCATAGGCATCATAAGTTACGATGTCTTCTATTACCTGGTTGATTTGTTTCACCGTACTAGAAGGAACATAAGGATTATTTTCACCATAAATAAATTTATGTAGAAGGGTATTATTGTCAATTAAAGTATCTGGGAAAAGGTACCAAATACTATCAATAAAACCACTTGAACCATATTTATTTGTTGGAATTCGATAATCTTCGAAAGTAATATCTTGAGTATTTAAGATTCTAGTAGCATAATCAGTAATTTCACCTAAACTTAAACTGGTTTGAATATATGGATAGATTCTGTTTAATAAATCAATAGCTTGAACTGCATTCATTTGTTTAGCTTTATCAAAGATAGCTTGAACAACTTCTCTTTGACGCATAGTTCGACCATAATCAGAATCAGTATATCGGTTTCGTGCAAAAGCTAGAGCCTGTGCACCAGTAACAGTTTGAACTCCTGTATGTTCTAGATCAGGATCATTTCTATTTCCAAAAGCATTACTTTCCATTAAATACTGATTAGTCCAATAAAGAATATCTTCGTTAGCTATATCAAGTTGAATTCCACCTAGAGCATCCACTACTTCCATCAAACAGGTAAAATCAACTGTTATATAATCTTCAATATTTAAATCAAAATTTTGATTTAATGTAAAAATAGAACTTTCAACGCCACCTTCATCAAAGGCTGCATTTATTTTATTATATTCGGCTACATCTTTTCTATTTTCGTAATTAATTGTAACTCTTTCACCGGTTTGAGTGTTTTCAATAACTTCTTGTCCTTCTTCAGTAACTTCCAATTCATCTTGGTCCGGGTTTAAATCATTAGTATCAGCTTGAGCATAAATTGAATTATAATCCGAAAGTTCCCATTCTAGTCCATCCTGGTCACCAGCATAAACACGAACATTTTCTCCTTCTGGATTAATGCATATTTTAGTAAAGGTATCTCTCATGACTGAAGTTACTTTTACTGCATTTGTTTTAGTATCTAGTGTACCAATCATGATAACATCAGTTCGATCACCTTCTACATCTTCATCCTCTCTTCCGTCGATCCCAAACATTGCTATATTAACAACGGTATTATCTAGATTTTCGTTTGTTCCAAGTTTTTCTTTATCTAGTGATTTATTTAAAACGGTATTCAAAACTGTATATAGATAAAAGGATCCCGCAAAAATTCCAATCAATAGAATTATTATTATTACTAGTGTTATCTTTTTTCTTTTTGTCAATTGTAAGTTCCTACCAGCATTTAATAATATAAGTTTATCACTTATTCGACTTTATTTTTTAGTTTGTTATAAAATAACACGAGAAAAGCCAATTTTAATTTCTTATTAATTTTATTATTTTTTAGTTTTATTGTTTAAGCTTTTTATCATGCTCCTGGTACATAAAAACGTACTTATTTAAAGCATATACTTCTTTGAATGAATGTATAAAATTTTAAATAACTAATTTTTGAAATCCTTTAAGTTTAGAACAAAACTTAAGTTGGATTGTACAAGTAGAAAACTCTAACGTATAATTTTAATAAAACAAATTTGATTTTACCGTAAAAATGAAGAAATTTTTTATAACTGGATCAAATGGTCAATTAGGACGTGAGCTGACA
This sequence comes from uncultured Eubacteriaceae bacterium, assembly GCA_947625175.1. GTDB lineage: Bacteria > Bacillota > Clostridia > Eubacteriales > Eubacteriaceae > CANRHG01. The sequence continues at coordinate 1,872 of CANQNI010000020.1, forward strand.
AAACAACTAAATGAATTGAAATTTCCTAATGTTGGTTACGATGTCCCAGAACTAGATATTACTGATTATGAAGCCTCACTTAAATTAATCGAGAATGAAAACCCGGATATTATTGTTAACTGTGCTGCCTTAACCAATGTTGACGGTTGTGAAACTGATCAGGAACTCGCTTATCAGGTAAACACGATTGGTGCTAAAAATATGGCTAAAATTGCTAATATTTTAGATATTCCTATTATCCAGGTTTCAACTGATTATGTCTTTGAAGGAAACGATAATTTGGGTAGACCCTATATAGAAACAGATGAAATTAACCCTCAAAGTGTTTATGGAGAAACTAAAGCTAAGGGTGAAGAAGAAGTAAAAAATGAAACAGATAAATATTTTATTATTCGAACCGCCTGGTTATATGGGGATGGTCATAACTTCGTTAAAACTATGTTGAAACTAGCAGATAAATATGATCAGGTATCTGTTGTTAATGACCAGGTGGGATCACCAACTTCAACAGTTGACCTGGCTAAAGCTATCATTAATCTGGCCGATACAGATGCTTATGGGATTTATCACGGAACCTGTGAAGGTGTTTGCTCGTGGGCTGATTTTGCCCAGGAAATATTTAATAAAGCGGGAAAGAATACAATTGTTAATCCGGTTTCAAGTGAAGAATATGCTAAAACAGCTGGTAGACCTGTGGCGCAACGGCCCAGTTATTCTGTTTTAGAAAATAAAGGCTTAAAGAATCTTAATTTAAATAACTTTAGAAACTGGCACGATTCATTAGATGAATATTTAGAAGTACTGGAGGAAGTATGAAAGGTATAATTCTTGCTGGTGGTTCAGGAACACGTTTATATCCAATTACTAGAGCTGTTTCTAAACAATTATTACCTATTTATGATAAACCGATGATTTATTATCCTTTATCAACACTTATGTTAGCTGGAATAAAGGATATATTAATTATTTCTACTCCGGAAGATTTACCTAACTTTAAAAGACTTTTAGGAGACGGAAAAGATTTAGGCTTAAATATTGAATATGAAGTTCAGGAAGCTCCAAACGGACTGGCTGAAGCCTTTCTTATAGGTGAAGACTTTATCGGGGATGATAATGTAGCTCTAGTGCTTGGAGATAATATCTTTTACGGTGAAGGCTTTTTCGATTCAGTTCAAAGTGCTTCTAATCTGGAAAAAGGAGCTGTTATATTCGGTTATCCGGTAAGAGACCCTCAGAGATATGGAGTTGTTGAATTTGATGACGATGGTAATGTTATCTCAATAGAAGAAAAACCGGAGGTTCCTAAATCCAATTATGCTGTTCCGGGATTATACTTCTACGATAATGATGTAGTTGACATTGCTAAAAATATTAAACCATCCGATAGAGGTGAATTAGAAATCACTTCAGTTAATGAAGAATATTTAAAACGTGGGGACTTAAAAGTTGAAACTTTGGGGAGAGGATTAGCCTGGTTAGATACTGGTACTCATGATAGTCTTCAGCAAGCTAGTAATTATGTTGAAACGATTCAGAAAAGACAAGGCGTTTATGTCTCCAGTATTGAAGAAATTGCTTATCATATGGGATTTATTGATAAAGATCAATTACTTGCTTTAGCTGAACCTCTTGAAAAAACCGAATATGGACAATATCTTAAACGTATTGTTGCCGAAGAAGAAGGAGACGAATTATGGCAGATATAAAAGTCACAGAAACTCCTATTGAAGGTCTGGTTGTTATCGAACCTTCTGTTTTTGGCGATGACCGAGGTTACTTCATGGAAACTTATAATCAGGAAGTTTTCAAAGACCACGGATTAGACATGGAGTTTATTCAAGACAATGAATCCAAGTCTAAAAAAGGAGTTTTAAGAGGTTTACATTTTCAGAAAGAATTTCCTCAGGGAAAATTAGTCCGAGTCACTAAAGGTAGTGTATGGGATGTTGGTGTTGATTTAAGAAAAGATTCACCAACCTATGGACAGTGGTATGGTGTGGAACTAAGTGATGATAATAAGAAGATGTTCTATATTCCTGAAGGATTTGCCCATGGCTTCTTGGTTTTAAGTGACGAAGCTGTCTTTAATTATAAATGTACCAATTTATATCATCCTGAGTTTGATGGAGGCATTCGCTGGAATGATCCTGATGTTAATGTTAAGTGGCCAGAAATAGACACTGAAATTTTATTATCAGATAAAGATCAGAACCAACCATTTTTAGAAGATATAAAGGAAGAATTGAATTTCTAATGAACGAATATAAAACTATTTTAGTAACCGGAGGAGCTGGATTTATCGGGAGTAATTTTGTTAAATACATGCTCGAAAATCATCCTCAAACCAAAATTGTTAATCTGGATTTACTTACTTATGCGGGTAACCTGGAGAACTTAAATGATATCGAAGAAAACGAAAATTATGTTTTCGTTAAAGGAGATATAAGAGATAAAGAATTAGTCAAGAATCTTTTTGACGAATATGATTTTGATGCAGTAGTTAATTTTGCTGCTGAAAGTCATGTTGACAGAAGTATTGAGGAGCCGGAAATATTTTTAACCACCAATATATTAGGAACTCAAAATCTATTAGATAATGCCAAGGCTCACTGGCAAATAGGAACTGATAATGAAGGTTATCCAATTTACCGTGATAATGTTCGCTTCCATCAGGTTTCTACAGATGAAGTTTATGGTGCTTTAGGAAAAGAAGGAATGTTTACTGAAGAAACCCCTCTTTCTCCAAATAGCCCTTATAGCGCTTCTAAAGCAAGTGCTGATATGATCAGTCGTGCTTACAATAATACTTTTAAACTTCCTGTAACTATTACCAGATGTTCTAATAATTATGGACCTTATCAATTTCCTGAAAAATTAATTCCACTTATGATTGGCAATGTTCTTGAACTTAAAGATCTTCCAATATATGGGGATGGAATGCAGATTAGAGATTGGCTCCATGTCAAAGATCACTGTAGTGGTATAGATACCGTTCTCCATCACGGAAAAGATGGTGAAGTCTACAATATTGGTGGAAATAATGAAAAAGCTAATATTGAAATTGTTGATCTGATAATAGAAAATACGAAAAAAGATTTAGAAGAAAATACCTATGAAGGTATCGATACTAATCCAGATGATATAACTGAAGATTTAAAAATCCACGTTAAAGACCGTCTGGGACATGACAAACGATACGCTATAGATAATACTAAAATAACTTCAGAACTCGGTTGGAGTCCTAGTTATACCTTTGAAGATGGTATCGTTGAAACAATTAACTGGTATTTAGAAAACCAGGATTGGTTAGATAATGTCCGGTCGGGAGATTATCAAGCCTATTACGAAAATATGTATTCTAAAAAATAATTTTGAGGTATTCTTTTGTTCGCTTTTTTTAAGGATATTTATCTAAATAAAAGATTAGTTTTATCACTGGCCTGGACTGACTTCAAAGCCCGTTATGCAGGTTCATTTCTGGGAATCTTCTGGGCCTTCATTAATCCGCTAGTAACTATCTTTATTTACTGGTTTGTTTTTGGTGTAGGTCTAAAAGCTGGTAGTACTGATGGCGGGTATCCTTTCATAATTTATCTTGTTACCGGGATTATAGCCTGGTTCTTCTTTAGTGATACTATTATGAATGCGACTAATTCTTTTAGGGAGTATTCGTATCTCGTTAAAAAAGTTGTTTTTAATATAAGAATTTTACCAACAGTTAAATTAGTAGCTAATCTATTTACACATTTATTTTTTATAGCCATTACCGTTATACTATGTGCTCTATATGGTTATTATCCAGGTCCACATTTAATTATGATTGTTTATTTTCTGTTTGCCCTAATAATGTTTTTAACAGGAGTAACCTGGATAACTAGCTCTATTCAGCCCTTTATGCCTGACATGATTCAGTTTATAAGCGTATCTCTTCAGGCAATTATGTGGTCTTGTCCTATTCTTTATAGTCCAAGTATTTTTTCACCGACTATTCAAGGAATCCTAAGGTTAAATCCCTTATATTATATTGTAATGGGTTATCGATCTTCTTTCTTAGGAGATGAATGGTTTATTTTACGTTGGAAAATGGGACTTTATTTCTGGGCCTGGACTATAGCAATGCTCTGGATAGGAAGTAAACTCTATAATGGTTTGAGCCAGCATTTTTCTGATGTACTATAGGAGTTGATAATGCAGGTACAATCTCAACCAGCTCTGCCGCTGGAACAACGACCAACTGTCGTTAAAGTACAGGATTTAACGAAAGTTTATAAATTATATCCAAATAATAAAGCTAGATTAAAAGAAGCTTTTTTAAAGAAACCTTTTCATCAGGACTTTTATGCACTAAAAAATGTTTCCTTTGAAGTAAAAGAGGGAGAATGTTTTGGAATTATTGGTAAAAACGGTAGTGGAAAATCAACTTTACTAAAAATATTAACAGGTGTTTTATCTAAAACATCTGGAGAAGTTAATGTTAATGGAAGAATAGCTGCCTTGCTTGAATTAGGAGCTGGTTTTAACGGGGAATATACCGGCCGGGAAAATATCTATTTAAATGGTCAAATTATGGGGTATACCCGTGAAGAAATAAACGACAGAATAGACGATATTATTGAATTTGCTGCTATTGGTGAACATATTGATCAACCGGTAAAAACTTATTCATCCGGGATGTTTGTGCGTCTGGCTTTTGCCATATCTATTAATGTTGATCCGGAAATTCTAATTGTTGATGAAGCACTTTCAGTAGGAGATGCCTTCTTTCAGCTAAAATGCTATAAAAAGTTTACTGATTTAAAAAGAAAAGGAACCACTATCGTTTTTGTTACTCATGACCTTGGATCAGTTATTAAATATTGTGATCGAGTAATTGTAATTAATGAGGGTGAAATTATAGATGAAGGGGAAGCCAATGATATGGTTGATGTCTATAAACAAATTCTTGTTGATGAAGAAATGCTCAAAGGTAAAATTGAGATAGAACAAAAAGCAGAACAAAAGTCTTTAAATCCTGATGAAGTCTTTAATGATTATTATGTTAAATCGAACATTCGTTTAAACGAAAAGATTCTGGATTATGGAACAAAACAGGCCGAAATTTTTGAATTAGAAGTTGTAGATAAGAATAATTATCCGGCTCCCCAGATTCAAAAATTTGACGAATTAACTGTTCGTTTTAAAATCCGTTTTAATGAAGAAATCCAGGATCCTATATTCGCTTTAACGTTCAAAGATATTAAAGGAACTGAAATAACCGGAACTAATACCATGTATGAAGGGCTCAACGGCTTTACTGGAAAACCGGGTGAAATATATGAAGCTGAATTTACCCAAAAAATTCCATTTCAGTCAGGTTCCTATTTTATCTCTTTAGGTTGTACTGGTATTGATGTTAAAGGGAATTTCTCAGTTTTTCATAGACTCTATGATATTGCTGAAGTTAATGTTATCTCTTCAAAACAAGATACCGTGGGATTTTTTGATACTGAATCAGATGTTAAAGTAAAAAAATTAAATTAAATGACAGTCTTAAATTTTGATTATTTTGAAGGTGAAGACGGTTACTCAGATGGAACCGTTGAAACCGATTTAGTTCAACAGTTTAAAGAAGGAAAAACTGCTGAAGAAATCTTAAAGAAAAAAACGAGCTGGCCTTATATCTATCACCTAAGTACTATTCGGGAAAATATTCTTAACTGGTTTCCATTTAAGAAAGACTGTTCAATCCTTGAGATTGGCAGTGGTTGCGGAGCTCTTACAGCTTTACTTAGTAGTAAAGCAAAAGAAGTGGTTTCTGTTGAATTAACAAAACCAAGAGCTGAAGTTAATTATTACCGAAACAAGGACTTAAATAATGTAGAAATTTTTGTTGGTAATTTTAATTCTATGAAATTTAATCAACAATTTGATTACATTATTCTGAATGGGGTTTTAGAATATGCCGGCTCTTTTAGTAATAGTGAGTCCCCTTATAAAAGTTTCCTGAATAATATTAGTCAATACCTGAAATCAGATGGGGAACTCCTGATAGCTATAGAAAACAGGATCGGGCTTAAATATTTAAACGGAGCCCCCGAAGATCATACTGGATTTCTTTTTTCTGGAATTAATAATTATCCCGGTATAGATTTTGTTAGAACATTTACTAAAAATGAACTTATTCATCTTCTAGAATCTGCAGGTTATCATTTTATTGATTTTTTCTATCCCTTTCCAGATTATAAGTTACCTGAAATTATTGTTACAGATGAAACTATAAACCAATTAAGTCCGGAAAAGATCGAGGAAAGTTATAATTTTGATCGATTAAAATTTTTCGACGAAATTAAAATGATCAGAACTTTAGCCCATGAAGGGATCTTAGATAGATTTTTTAATTCTTTTTTAATCGTTTGTTCAAGAGAAGAACTGAAAGAAAATCCAATTAAATATGCTAAAATCTCCCGAAATAGAGGTAAAAAATTTACTCTGTTGACAACAATAGAGGAGAAAGATGGGAAAAAACTGGTTAGAAAAACGCCTATTAATCCGGAAGGTAAAGAACACATTTTAAAAAGTTTTGACTATTATCAAAATCATAAAGATCAATTACTATTTACTCCTGTTAAGGCTGAACTCGATGGAGATAGTATTATTTTTGAATTTTTAAAGGATCAAACACTAGAAAAAAGAATTCTTGATTTATTAGAATCTAATAATAAAGAAGAAATAAAAAATATCTTAAAGAAAATAAAGAATTATCTTCTTGATGGTTCAGAATTTAAAAATGGTGATTATACTTCTGAATTTAAAAAAATATTTGGCAATGCTGAAATAGAACATAAACTTCATTTTAAAGATGATAATAATTTCGATATGCTTCTATCAAATATTATAGATGATGATAATTACCATACTATTGATTATGAATGGAATTTTGATTTTCCAATTCCACAAGAATTTATCTTTTTTAGATTACTATATTATTTTTATCTTCATCAAGAGTTAGCAGACAAGATAGGTTTAATTGAACTTATGGAAATGACCGATGAAGAGGGAGAAGAACCATTTATTAAAAAAGAAGATCTTCCAACCTTTATGAATTGGGATGAGAATTTTGGTCTTAATTATGTCAAAGATGATTCAGAGGAAATTATTCCAATGAAAACCAAGGATATTACCGATACTCTTGATTCTGAATTAGCTCGGATTAGTGATGAAAGTTCAATCTATGTTGATTTTGGAGATGAAATATCTGAAAAAGACCGAATTAAAACTATCTTGAATATAGATGGTAATCACTTTAAGGCCGTCTTTGATCTTACTTTACTCGATAATTTTGGAAAGAAAGATATAGAAAGAATAAGATGGGATCCAATTGAAGATTACGCTATTGTTGAAGATTTAAATGCCAAAACCAATATTGGTGATCTACAATACTTAACTTTCCCACCGTATACCACAGATTGTGTTTATGAAGATGGAAGATTCGTTTTTCTCACTGAAGATCCATTAATTTACCTTTATGGAAATATGAATGGAGTAGATAAAATAATAATCGAAGGTAAGATTAAACGAATGAAAAAAGATGAAATATTCAATGAATTTTCACATGTTCATTCAAGTAAAAAAGATCTTCAAGATGCTTATAATGATCTTAATGATGAGTTAAAGAAAACTAAACTAAAACTTATTGAAACTGAAAATGTTTTAACCAATTCAAATTCAGGAAAATCAGAATGATAAAGAGGTAAATATGCTTTTAGATAAATCACCTAATAAGGATATTGAATATTTCATTGATGATATTTCTTATGATAAAAATAAAGGTCATATCCAGGGATGGGCAGTTGATAAGAAATTAGAAAAAATTCCTGATATTAAGCTAGATAATATTAAAAGTGAAATTGATTCGAATATCATGGATCGAATTGATATTTGCGAAAAATTTAATATTGATAAAAAAGAAAAACTGGGATTTAGTTTTGATTTTATTAAAGATAAAAAGGAGAATCCAGTTTTAATTTTTAATAATGGTCAGAAAAACGAATTCAAGGTTAAAATTCCAAAAAAGAATTCCTTACGATTTGAACTTCAGAAAATTAAATTTTTTGCAGATCAAGCTGGATTATTCAAATTTTTACCTTTTTACCTAGGATACAAAGATATTAACTGGATAGATTATGATAACTGGTACCATAATCAAAATAATTATGATACTGAAGAAGTTTTACAAGAGGAAAGTAAATTTAATTTTAATCCTTTAATCAGTATTGTAATGCCTGTTTATAATATTGATGAAAAAATTTTAAGGGAAGCATTAGATTCTGTTTTAAACCAAACTTACAAAAATTGGGAACTCTGTCTAGCAGATGATAATTCAACAGATCCTCAAGTACGAAAAGTTCTAGAAGAATACGAAAGTTTAGATCCAAGAATTAATGTTACTTTTAGAAAGGAAAATGGACATATTGCTGAAGCGACTAATACAGCTTTAGGAATGGCTCAAGGGGATTACATTGCTTTTATGGATGATGATGATATTCTTAATCCTATAGCGCTTCATGAATATGTTAAATTATTAAATGAAAAGCCCGAAACTGAGCTTATTTATTGTGACGAAGACTTCATAAATAATTATGATTTTCATTTTAATCCCTTTTTTAAACCGGATTTTAATAAACGATTATTCTTTGGTCATAACTGTTTAACCCATTTTATTATGGTTAAACGAGAAATAGTAGATCAGGTAGGCGGATTAAGAACTAAAACCAACGGTGCTCAGGATTATGACTTTTTACTGCGTGTTCTTGAAAACACGGATAAATTCGATCATGTTGAAAAGATTTTATATAACTGGCGAATGACGGATCAGTCAGTTGCAGGTAACCCAAAAGCTAAAGAATACGCTTATAGAGCCGGTCAAAATGCTCTTCAGGATTATTTTAATCGAAATAATATTCCAGCTTCTGTTGAATTAGGAAAGAATATTGGAACCTATTCTATAACTAGTAATGAAAAGCCTAAAGTTTCTATCCTAATTCCATTTAATCCTAATTTTATTGGTGAAACTTACGAAACGTTAGATTCTGTTATTAATAATACAGATTATCCGGAAGTAGAATTTCTCCTGGTAAACTTTGATAAGGAAGCCACTCAAGCTAATTTACCTGAAATTGATTTTAATAATAATAAATTCCGTTTTATTAAAGTTAAACCAGGAACTATAGATGAAAATATTCTTGACGCTGTTAAATTGGACTATCCAGAATCAGAATACGTTTGTGTAGTTAAGACTGGTGTTAAGCCTTACAATTCAGACTGGTTAGATAAGATGGTTAATGAAACAGTCTTTAATGAGACAGGGCTTATCACCCCTATGTATATTAATGAAGATGAAAAGATAATTTCTGCTGGTTATTATTATGATTTACCATCAATGGGAGTAGTTTATCCTGGTAATGCTGGAAATGTGACTGATTTAGGTTACTTTTATCGAACAGAATTACCTCAAAATGTTGAAGCTAATTATGGATTGTGTTACCTGATTCAAAAAGACGACTTAAAAAAAATAGAAAAACTTGATAAATATCAGGAACCTCTAGCTGGAATTGATCTTTCTAATCAGATAATGAAAATGGGAAAGAATGTTGTAATGACTCCTGATTCAGTAGTAACCTGGGTAGGTATTATGACTGAAAAGCCCCTGAAACCATATGATTGGGTTAAAGGAAGACAACCATTAGATAGTGAAAATTATGATTATTATCAAAATTATCAGAAACCTTTGAAATCTTACAGTAATGATCTAGTCAAAAGATTTAGAAGAAAAATGGATGCAGATTATAAGGGATTAAACGAATATAGAAATGTTTAGAGATTTAATAATAAATTTTGATTCTGTTAGATATGATAAACAGTTGGGATATACCTTTATTGAAGGATGGGGAATGAATCCTGTTACAAAAGATCCAGTAACAATTTCAGCTAATGTTCCTATTATTTTTAATTATATAAACCGAATTGATGTAAGTCGTATTTATAATATAAAACGAACAGCTTCGTTTGGATTCTTTGTCATCCTTAAAGGTGATTATAAAAAGATGAATCTTAAACTTACCTTTAAAAGTGGACTTGTAGAAGAAACTATTACGAGTAAACAGTTAGAAAATTATAAATTGTATACAATGCCTACTCGTATGTTTAAACTTCTTCAAAAATATGGTTTTATTAAAGGTAGTGAAAGTCCCTATGATTATCCCTTAGAACAGATTCCAAAAGCTCTTCCAGATGATGAATATAAACCCTGGATAGAAAATATAGAAGAAACTCTTTTTTTACCAGAGAAAGAACAGAAAGAAAAATTTACTTTTATTGTTAAAGTAGATAAGGAAGACATTGATAAAACAATCGATTCAATTCTTCAAAATGGAAAAAATGAAATTATACTTATTTCCCAAGAACCTTTTGAATCAAATAAATTCAAAGTAATCGTTAATAATGATTTAGCCACTGCTTATAATGAAGCTATTGAAAAAGCAAGTGGGAATTATATCATTTTTACGGAAAATAAGGATATCGTTTCTCCACATTTAATTAATGAAGTAGATAATTATATTCAGGATAATCCGGAAACAGATTTTATTTATGCTGATTCTGATTTAATAACAAATGAAGGCGAAAGATATGATCTGAAATTCAAGCCGGATTATGATGAATTCTTTTTAAGTTTTCATAATTATATTCTTCAACCTACCATAATAAAAAAGAATTTACTCCAAAAAATCGGTGGATTTCGTAAAAATTATATGGGATTGAAGAATTATGATTTAATATTAAGAGCTACGAAAGAAGCTAATAAAGTTGGGCATATTCCTAAAATTTTATATCATTGGAATAAAGATACTAGTAACTTTTTCCATTTAGATCGTCCTGACTTTACAGATGCTGTTAAAATTGTTGAATCCAATTTAGAAGAAATCCCTTATTCTGCTAAAATTTCTGACCGCGATTATATATTTGACCATGTATTTGAAAATAAACTTCCTAGTGTAACTATTATTACTGGTGTCTTAGAGGGCTTTTCAGATAAAAAAACAATTGAAACTATAAAACATTTACTTTTTGAATTAATTTACCCTGATTTTAAGATAATTGCAGTCAATTGTACCCCATTTGAAAAATCAGATAAAGTTATTTTTAAAGAAGATAAAAAGGCTAAAAATTTAGCCGAACTATATAATAATGCGGCTTCTAATGTTCATAGTGATTATTTAATTTTCTTAAAGCCTGGATTTAAAGCTAATGAGTTTTTTTGGCTTAAAGAAATGATAGAAATTGCTGAACATCCTTCAGTTGGAATTGTCGGCCCAAAAATTTTTAATGAACTCCATCAATATGAAGAAGCAGGAATCTATCTTGATAATTTTAAGCCTTACTATTTTGCCAAAAACACTAATGTTAGAAATGTAGGAGCTAACGGGGAAGTTAGAATTCCTAGAGAAATGTTTGCTATCTCACCAGATTGTTTTTTGATTAATACAAAATTGTTTCACGAATTAGGTGGCTTTAATCCAGATATAAGTACTTCACTTATAAGCATAGATATGAGTATTAGGGCTCGTGAAAAAAATCTCAAAACAGTAGTTGCTATGGATACACCTATCAGTTTTACTGATACAAGAAATCAACCTAAATTAAATTTAGAGGAATTACTGGAAAAGTATCCAAAAGAATATTTTATAGACGGTTCTGTTAATCAAAATTTAAGACCAAGTGGAACTGCTCTACCTTATTTCAGAGAGAAATAAAATGAATCCAAACCTAAAACAAAAAGTTAAAAAGGCTATCAAATTTGGAATTGCTCTTCCAAAATATTTAAAATCAGGATTAGGTGTCAGAGCCTTACTCTCTAAAATGAGTCAGGTTGTTCCACAGAATCCACCGGAACCTCTTTATCAACAATGGATAGCCCAAAATGAAAATTATTCATTGGAAGACCAACGAAAGGAATCAGAACAGTTTAAATTCCAACCACTTATTTCTATTTTAATGCCAGTCTATAA
>CANQNI010000021.1 GCA_947625175.1 uncultured Eubacteriaceae bacterium
TGAAGGATCAACCCCAGCAGAAGCGCCACCTACATAAGTTACGAGTGGGGTACAGCCAAGTTCTTCAGCTTTCTTTTTGGTCATCATAATAAGAGCAGCAGCCCCATCATTAATTCCGGAGGCATTAGCAGCGGTTACTGTACCGTCTTTTTTAAATGCCGGACGGAGTTTACTGATACTTTCAGCCGTAACACCTTCTCTTGGATGTTCATCAACTTTAAATTCAATAGTACCTTTACGGGTCTTAATTTCTACAGGTACGATTTCATCTTCAAAACGACCTGATTTAATAGCTTTTTCAGCTTTCTGTTGGCTCTTAGCTGCAAATTCATCCTGTTTTTCACGGGAAATATTATACTGTTCAGCTACGTTTTCAGCTGTAACACCCATGTGATACTGGTTAAATGAATCCTGGAGTCCATCAGAAATCATTGAGTCGACAAGAACACCATTATTCATACGGTAACCAAAACGACCATTTTCTACCAGATAAGGTGCACGGTCCATACTTTCCATTCCACCAACTAAAACTACATCAGCATCACCGGTCATGAGCATACCAGCAGCTAAATTAACACATTTTAGTCCTGAACCACATAAGTTATTTACAGTTAAAGCTGGAACTTCATTTGGGATTCCTGCATAGATAGCAGACTGACGCGCTACGTTCTGTCCCTGTCCAGCCTGAAGAACACAACCGAAGAGAACTTCTTCAACATCCTTAGGTTCAATACCAGCTCTCTTAATCGCTTCTTTCATTACTACAGTACCTAAATCGACGACAGGAACATCCTTTAAAGTTCCACCCATTGTGCCAATAGCTGTACGACAGGCACTAACAATTACAATATCATTGTCTTTAGCATTTATAGCCATATACTTATAAAACCTCCGCTAAATTTAGTTTAATTGTGAAATTAAACTGAGTAAAAGTATTTATATCCATGTCTGGATGACTTTTCTAATCATAATTGATTATGATAATTACAATATTTTAATTTTAATATAAAATGAAAACAATAAAAAGTGAAAATGTTTACAGTGAAAATATCTGTGATCAAATTTTTTTGTTTAATAAAAATATTGAAAATTACTTTTCTTTAATTTTACAATATATTATGCTAGTTTACTTAAAAAATTAGAATATTGAGTGAATTTTCTGTTCAATAAGAGAAGAAACTCATCAATTTTTGAGAGATAAACATTAATTATTATATTTAGCTGAGTTATCTTATTTAAAATAAATTTTGAGGAAACAATGAAATTAATATCCTGGAATGTAAATGGAATTCGGGCTATAGAAAAGAAGGGTTTTAGAGACTGGTTAATTAAAGAAGATGCAGATATCATCAGTATTCAGGAAACCAAAGCCCAACTTGATCAGCTAAGCGAAGATCTAGCCGAAATTCCTGGTTACTATTTATATTTAAGCGAATGCAAGGAAAGAAAAGGTTATTGTGGAGTCTGCTGTTATACAAAGGAAAAACCGCTAGCTGTCAGAGAAGGTTTGGCTGATGACCGCTTTACCCCACAGGGTAGGGTAATCCGCCTGGAATTTGAACGTTTCTATCTCTATAATATCTATTTCCCTAACGGAGCCGGAGATCAGGAGAAATTTAATAATAAAATCGAATTTAACGAAGCGCTCTATCAGGAGCTGAGTGAACTTATTAAAGGAGAAAAAGGAATTATTATCTGTGGTGATGTTAATATTGCTCATGAGGCAATTGATTTAAAAAATCCTAAAGCCAATGAAAAGCACTCTGGATTTTTACCTTTAGAGCGGCGTTTTATTGACCGGTTATTAGATCTTGGCTTTGTCGATTCCTTTAGGTTAATAAATCCTGATAAAGAGAAATACTCGTGGTGGAGCTACCGTTTTGGTGCACGTCGAATTAATGCTGGATGGCGCATTGATTATTTCTTTGTTTCAGATAATTTAAAAAAGAATATTATTGGTGCCGATATTTATGATGATGTTGAGGGGAGTGATCATTGTCCTATAAGCTTAACCCTAGATTTCAACAAAAGTTGATATCTTATCTTAAAGGCAACCTCTTATTTCTTAACAGCTTTATTACAGTAACAGAATAGGAATGTATTACATTTTGAGATTACGCGCAGAACAGTTAATTACCGGGATAGAATTGGCCTTTATTAATAGGCCAAAACAATCTCGTTGAAGCCGATCTCTTCCGGTCAAAATAATAAAAAAGAGATATCTAGAAAGTTAGTTTTCTAAATATCTCGTTATTTTATATTTCATCTAAAACGTACTTAGCCCGAGGATCATCATGATCTACAGTATATGATTTTACTTTAAGTTTTCTACCAAAAACTCGTTTAAACTTCTTCTGGCATTCATCTTCTACCATATCAGTCATAACTGAGTGATCCACAGTTATAACATTCAGAATAGCTTCTTTATCATTAACATCAAACCAGATATCCCTAACAACACCGTCCATAGTTCTATCCAGGTACTCTCCCATCTGAAGGTATAGACTCAGTTCATCAATTAGCTGAGCTTCTTTTTCCGTTAGGAGATTAAGATAGAGATCTGAAATATGAATCTTTTTGTTTGTCCTATGATGAAGCGTAATAAAAGCTGAAAGCAGCATTTCCTTTTGGCTAAGACCCTCAAGTCCGGAGTTAAGAACCAGATAAAAACTATGCTCATGATGGTTACGATAGTCTATATAATCGCCGATATCATGAAGCATACTGGAGGCTTTTAATATCTTATCAGTGTCCTGGGTGATAACTGAATAATCTTTTAGTTCATCTTTGAGTTTACTAGCTATATGATAGAGATGATAGGCATGTTCAATATTACAATCATAATGTAACATTGTATTTACCAGAGAGTTCTCAAAGATATCCGGAACCAGATGTCCCGGACCATAACCAAAGTAATCAAAAATAACGCCTTCTCTGATTCCATAGTTTGATATTATCAGTTCTTTAGAACCAATATAATCCATCAGGAATTCAACGGCATAGGCTGCTCCCGGGAAAATATCCGCACGACCTTTTGCTAATCCTGCCAGTTTGCGACGTTCCTTATAGGTCATCAGGGATACGTCTTCAACTACCTGCTCTACTTCCTTACGCTTCATCCGGTAGTTATGGGCAATTTCAAGTGGGTAATTAATAAAGTTTCTGTGAACACGACCAATATTTCTTATGGTTCCACCAATACCTATTACGGGTAGATTTTTAGCATCCTTAAGAAAGGGTACACTATCATAGGAATCTTTTAAAAATGCCTGAAGCCGTTTTAGATTTTTTGGGGTAATCTTATCGCCAAGGTCAAACATTTCCATTAAGTCTATAGAGCCAAACTGGAGTGAAACGGAATCTACAAGTTTGCGGTCTCTAACTAGACAAAACTGGGCTGATCCACCCCCGATATCCATTGTTATAGCGTCCCGAAACTCAATGGAATTAACGCTACCAAGGTAATCAAATTCAGCTTCTTTTCTACCTGGAATAACATCAATATCAATACCGACTTTATCTTTAATGCGCTTTACGAATTCCGGACCATTTTCAGCTTTTCTAACTGCTGCCGTAGCAATGGTTATAATCTTGTTTAGTTTATAACTTTCACAAAGATTCTTAAACATTACCAGGGTATCTTCGCCATACTGCATCCGGTCCTCTTTCATAAATCCAGTTTCGGCTAACCCCTCGCAAAGACGCACATTTACTTTTAAATCATCAAGTATTTTAAAATATTCTTTATTATGATAACCCCCAACAACCATATGAAAACTATTGGAGCCTATATCAATAACGCCTATACTATGATTAAAATCCAAACTTAACTCCTATTAATATTCGGCTGGTTGCCTTTGACTGAGTTCTTCGAGATATTTACTTTGAGCTGTCTTATAATTCTGAGTTGCTTCCAGACAAAACTGATCCTGACTATTTAGAAGAACCTTTCCTCGTTTATCAATTCTTCGGTAATTCCCTTTTGAATCAATAAAACGGGTTTTAATCGTATCATTCCATACAGTATCTATAATTGACTTTAGTTTATCTCTGGTGGAATCTTCTTCTACCGGAAACAAAATTTCAATTCGACGGTTTAGATTCCGCTGCATCCAGTCGGCACTTGAAAGATAATATTCTTCCTGACCTCCATTATAAAAATAATAGATTCTTGAATGTTCCAGAAACTCCCCAACAATTGAGTGAACTTCAATATTATCGGAAACCCCTTTAATACCTGGAACCAGCGAACACATTCCTCTAACTACTAGATTAATCTTAACCCCAGCTTGAGAAGCTTCATATAACTTATTAATAATGCCGTCATCTATGAGCGCGTTCATTTTGGCAAAGATATAACCTTCTTCACCTTTTTTTACATTTTCAATTTCGCGGTCGATAAGTTCATAGAAAGTATTCCTTAGTCCATCAGGAGCTACTGAAATTTTATGCCACATATCAAACTGGGAATACCCCGAGAGTTTATTAAAGAGCATAGAGATATCAGTTGCAATACTTTCATTAGCGGTAAAAAGACCAATGTCAGTATATAAACTGGCTGTATCATCATTATAATTACCAGTAGCCATATGGACATAACGTCTTATTTCACCATCTTCTTCTCTAACCACAAGAATTGCTTTACCATGTATTTTAAGGCCAGGCAGGCCATAGATAACATGAACTCCAGCTTTTTCTAAAGTTTTGGCCCACTCTATATTATTTTCTTCATCAAAACGGGCTTTGAGTTCAACTAGCGCCGTAACCTGTTTTCCATTATTAGCGGCTTCAATGAGGGCATCAATAATAGGAGAATCGCCTGAAACTCTATAAAGTGTTTGTTTTATCGCTAGTACGTTAGGATCTCTAGCAGCATTTCTTACAAAATCAACTACGGTATCGAAACTTTCAAACGGATGACTAATTAACCGGTCTTTTTCACGAATCACTTCAAAAAGATCGTCTTTTTTATAAAAGTCAGCACTAGGTTGCGGCTTCCATCTTGGTTTTCGTAAGTCTTCAAATTCTTCCAGTCCGGAAAATTTCATAAAAGCTTTTAAGTCTAGTGGTCCTGTTGATTCGAATATATCTTCTTCATCAATACTTAACCACTTGACCAGATTCTTTCTGGCCTTTTTATTCATATCCTTGGTAATTTCAAGACGAACGACTGAACCGAATTTGCGCTTCTGAACTTCTTTTTCTATTTCAATTAACAGATCTTCTGCATCATCTTCATCTATATCCAGGTCAGCATTTCGGGCCACTCGGAATTCACTTACATTCTTAACTTTATAACCAGGGAAGAATTCAGCTACTCTTTCTTTAATTAAGTCTTCTATAAAAATATAATTTTTGGAATCTTTTCCAGGTAGAGCAATAATTCGGTCTAAAATTTTAGGAATCTCAATAAAAGCCCAAAGATCTTCATGATCTTTTTTCTTCTTTTTCTTATGTTCCGGATTAGCCAGCTGAACAATCAGATAAGTAGAACCACTATTGATGAGTGGAAACTGCCGGCTAGCATCAATAGCCTGAGGGGTAATAACCGGTAGACAGAAGTTTAGAAAATAATCATCAACAAAATTCTTTTCGTCTTTATTTAATTCCTGATATTCAACGAATTTAATACCCTGTTTTTCCATTTCAGGAATGAGCGATTTGTTTAAACAACTATACTGATGCCGCATAAACTCATGGGTCATTTTATTGAGGATTTTAAGTTCTTCTTTGGATGTCTTCCCATTAAGCCCTTTTTTAGTATAACCAACACTTACCTGGTCCAAAATACCAGCGATTCGAACACTGAAAAATTCATCTAAATTACTGGCCGTAATGGCTAGAAATTTAAATCGGTCCATTAACATGTTGGTTTTATCAAAGGCTTCCTCTAGAACCCGGTAATTAAAGTCCATCCAACTTTCTTCCCTTCCAATATAGGGACCGGGAACATAGGCGTTCTGTTCTTGAACAATTTCATTATTTTCTTCAACTGTTTTCACGATTATACCTTTATCCGTTTAACCTTAAGCACAGGCTTGAGGTCATATATGCGCTCTACCCACTTACTGTCACGATTAAAATAATAATTCTCAAGCTGAGTATTATGAGTAGTTGTAACTTTTACTATTAATTCAGAATCTTTTAACGAATACGTTAACTTTCCTACTTTATTCTTTCTACTCTGATCGAGTGTTGAGGCCAGTTTAATAATTGCTGTCAGTTGTGCGATAATAAGAGATTCGTCCATTGAAAACTCCCGGGTGTCCATCGTTTTATCATAATCATTTACTTTAACGTTATAACAAACCCTGGCAATTATTCGTCTTTCAGCCTGGGAGAGACCAATAATATCCTCTCTTAAAATGATTTCTTCACTTGCTCTAGCCTGACCATCTTCCCCACCAAATTGACCTATATCTAAAAGCCTTGCAGCTAAAGCTAGATAACGCTTTTCTTTTTTACTTAAAGCGTAACGCTTTTTAAGAGCCGAATAAAGCTGAAGTGAATACTTCTCAACTAATTCAGCATGACGTTGATCAACATTATAACGTTCTGAAACGGCAATAACACTCTGGTAGGAACCCTCTTCAATCCAGGTACTTAGTTCACGTTGTTTAGTTAATTTAAACTGAAGCTCAACAATCGATTTGGCCAGATCTCTTTTAATTAAAAAAATTTGATCAGTTTTGGCCGTATTTATAAGTTGTCTAGCAACAATAATGGTTGATTGAAGCGTAATTGACTGAGCTTCTGTCAGATTGGGGTAGCGGGTTCTAATCTGTTCAGGGGTTAACTCCTTAATAGAGTGGTAAGCTTCATTTATAGTATCTTTATTAAAGATAAACAGTTCGCCCTTTTGGTCATGCTTAAAATTCTGAGCTATAATTTCGGCATCCTTAGTGGTTAGGCTCACGTATTTTAATTTACGTTTTCCAATATGTGAGATAGCCAGACGGAGTTTATTTTCAATAATCTCTGACAACAGTTTACTGTAATGAGTTCGTTCTTTTGTTATGGTTTCAACCATCTCACTTAATTTAAGATAACCATAAGGAATTTGTTCCGTAAAATCTATAAAACCATTGTTAGTTAAACTAAAGTTAATCTGATTGGCATTTATAGCTGCCATCATTATATTGGTTGAAGAAACGTCAAAGTTTTCAGAAATGTTAAGTTCAGAAATAATACAGAACAGTTCCAGTTCGTCTTCATTAGTTAGTATTAAAGCATTTTGATCTTCCAGAAGATCATTAATACGATAATAAATAAAGAGGAAGTTTTCAGCTCGACTGATTTCATTGGAAAAAATAACCTGAATCTTATCCGGCATATTTTCCTTGGCCAGGCGTAAATACTCTTTAAAAACACGCTCTAATAACTGGTTTGAACTGGTTGAAATAAATCCATTCTGAAATATCTCATAGTCAAACTGGAGCGGATATAGAGCATGATCAATAATATGGGCTTTCTTGTTAGCTCCCCGCTGGGCTATAATCAGTTCTATCCGCTCAGAACCAATATAAATACAGGCAAGTCTTTTCACTTAAACATATTCTCCTGAATAAGCAGCACCAATAATTCCAGCATCATTACCAAACTGCGCTGGAACAATTTCCGGGATTCCAACAACTTCCTTAAAAGTAATATTCTTTCCAGCTTTTTCTTTTAATTTATCAAAGAGGAAATCTCCAGCATGTGAAACACCACCACCAATAACAAAAACTTCCGGATCAAGAATATCTACCATATTTGAAATATTTTTAGCCAACTGGTCCGTCATAACTTCAAAGGCCGCTACGGCAGCTTCATCCCCTTCTCGGGCTGCATCAATAACATCTTTAGCAGCTATTTCTTCTAGTTCCAGATCAGTTTTAAGTCCTTTTTCAACTTCATGTTCATATTGTTTTACTATTCCCGTAGCAGAAGAATAGGTTTCAAGACAACCGTTTTTACCACAATTACAGGAGTAGAAGTTCGGTTCCTGAATAACATGACCGAGTTCACTGGCTACCCCATGAGCACCGTTAACAACTTTTCCATTAACGATGATACCACCGCCAACACCAGTCCCTAAGGTGTACATCACTGAATCATCTTTTCCTTTTGAAGCACCAAATCTATTTTCAGCAACTGCAGCGGCTGTAGCATCATTTATCAAAGTAACGGGTATATGAACGGCTGCATAAAGATCTTTGGCTAATGGAACATTTTTCCAGTGCAGGTTAACAGCATTAATAACTACTCCATTTTTAACAATACCTGGAACTCCACAACCAACAGCATCTATTTGCTGATCAGGATATTCTTCCTTGGCTTTTTCTCTTAAAATATTAACCAGTTGGATAATTCGACCTAAGACAGCTTCGTAACCTTCGTCAGCTTTAGTTGGAATTGAATCAGTTACAATAACTTTTCCCTGATCGTCTACTACTCCACCTGCTAAATTTGTACCACCAATATCAATACCAATTTTTAACATTGTTCTATCCTTTCTATTTTAAACGTAAATAAAATCGTCTGGATTTTCTTCAATAAAGATAGACATTATCTTTTCAAACAATTCTTTATCCGTTACTGTCTTATAAACCGGTGTTTCCGATTCATTAATCACTTCTACTATTTCTGGTCTGATCGTTTCCTCGCTTTGAGCCTCATCCTGATCAACTATTAAAATATAATCATTTCCTGCGTAACTTGTTTCCCCCAGAAACTCAAACTCCTGCTGATTACCTTCATCATCAATCATGGTAATAACAGAAACAGCTTCTTCATTTTGATTATCTTTTTCCATTCATTGCACCTTGCTTGTATTCATGAGGACTTTCTTCTATTTTAATATCAAGATTACTAAGACCTTGAACAATCTCTCCCTTGGAGTGTTCAAACAGAGGAAAATCTTCTCTTAATATCTCTATATACCCCGAGTTGGGATTAAGCAGTCGTAATCGGAGTTGTTTAAAACCATATTGTTTTAAAAATTTCTCTCCTTCTTCAATCTTTTTTAACTTTTGAGCTGTAACTTCTTCACCCGTTGGAATTCTAGAAGCTAAACATGCAGAAGAAGGTTTATTTTTTGTTGGTAATTCATATAAATTGGATAAATTATATATAAGCTCTTTATTAAAATCCGCCTCAATAAAAGGGCTGACAATATTTAATTCTTCAAGAGCTTTAAGACCCGGTCGATAATCTGACAGGTCATCAAGATTAGACCCGTCGAAAATTACATCGCAATTGTAATCTTTAGCAGTCTTGATAATTTGATTAAAGAGTGCTTTCTTACAAAAGTAACAGCGATCTTTAGTATTATTTTTAAATTCTTTAATGGTTAATGGATCAAAAGGGACTTTAACCAGAGTAACGTTATCTAATGAATGAGCAAAGTTTTCAGCGTTTTTAATATCTTCTCTGGGAACCATTACTCCATCAATCATTACTGCAATAACAAGACGGAGACGACTTGCTAAATAAAGTAATAATGTGGAATCGACTCCACCAGAAAAGGCAATACAAATTTTTTGATAGTCTGTTATAATATCGTTCAGTTTGTTTTGATTATTATTCATAAAATATAGAAAGGAGATACAAATGCTAAATAATTTTTTTGCGAAATATTATTTACCACCTGTTGGAATAGAACCTGAAAACAGAGTTTTTTCAGCTCCTCATATTATTATTTCAAGTATACTCTTTATTATTGTATTTTGTGTCTTCTATCAGGTATTAAAGAGAAAAAGTCAGGAATACAGTAATAAAGTCTTATTACGATCGGCTATTCTTATGTTAGTACTGGAAATATTCCGAATTGGTTGGAACTCTTATTATCATGGTTTTTCGATTACTAATTTCCGTTTTGATTTCTGTAATCAGATTTGTATGGTTTTACCCTTTATTGTATTTTTACAGGATCGAAAATTATATCCATATATTGAGGTCTTAGCTATAACCGGCGGATTCTTAGTACTTGTCTATCCACTCTGGGTTTTTTACGATTATGCGGGTTTTCATATTATGGCCCTCCAGAGTTTAACCTCTCATGCCTTAATGTTACTAACAGGCTTGGTAATGCCCTACGCGAGTGGTTATAATCCAAGTGTTCATGATGGAAATCGCGACACCATTATCGGCTTCTCTATTATCCTTATAGTGGCTTTTATCGCCAGTAATGTAACCGGTGAAAATTACCTGCTCATGAAAGGGGCTAATGGAGTACCTCTTCTGCAAAATATTCCATTTCCATATTACTGGATTGTATTTTTAATCATCGCTTATGCCTTTTTCTATCTGCTTAATTGGGCTTTTCATAATTTTGTTAATTATTCTTATGATCTGCCACCTCAAACAACTGAATTGTATAGAAATTCAAAACACTCTCATTCTTTGAATCATAATTATATTCATTAGAAGGGAATTAAATTTGGTTAGAAAAATTATTGCCAGTGATATTGATGGAACTCTCCTTCCCTACCTGCAAAAGGAGATAGATCCGGAGATTTTTAAATTAATAAAGAAATTAAAAGAAGAAGATGTTCTATTTGTTCCTGCTAGTGGAAGAACCATTCAAAGCCTACAGGATGTATTTGAACCGGTAAGTAATGAAATCTCTTATTTAAGCGAAAATGGAGGAGTTATCTGGTCGGGAAAAACTCCTATTGCCCAAACTCCCATTCCAAGAAAACTACTCTATGAAATTGTTGATACAATCTATAATAATCCTGAAATGGAATGCTATATAACTTCCCTCGATCAGGGTTTCGTTTATACAGACAATGAAGATTTTGTAGATTTCTTTAATGAAAATGTTATCCCTAATAGTCAGCATCTTAAATCAATGGATGACCTAAAAGAAATACCTGTAAAAGTAACTGCCTGGTGTGATAAAGAAGCTGAGTATTATATTGAAAGTTTAAATGAACAATTCGGGGATAGAATAAACATTATGCAGGCCGGACCAAATGTAATTGACTTTGGAATAGCTAACAAAGGATACGGACTAAAAGTTTTAACCGAATATCATAACCTAACTCCTAAAGATGTTTATGCTTTTGGAGATAATTATAATGATAAATCGATGCTTGAGTATGCTGAAAATTCCTATATAATGCGTACCGATGATCCGGTTCTCCTTAATAGTGCCAAATACGTCTGCGATAATGTTTTAGATGAACTTAAAAAAATTTATCATAATTTAAAAAGCTCTGCCTAAACGACAGAGCTTTTTTATTTACTTCGCAAAACCAGGAAAGTCTTTTCCTGCAGCCATTTCAAACTGATACTTTACTATTCCTAAATCTACTGTAGTCTGCAGTTACTAATTTTTCTAATACTTTAGAAATATTAGAAAATAAGAATAATACTATCCTGTTCTAATATTATTCTTAAAGAGGCTCCAGAATTTTTTAATGTCTGAACAGACGCGTAGCTACAGTTCCACGCAATTAGATTAAAAGACATCACCAACTTCTCTTAGTTCAGGTAAGGGGTTGCAGCGGTGGGAAATATTCCCGTTTCTAGTCTTTTAATCTCAGTTTAATCCACTTTCATAGGCATCTTAGGCATCACTCGGTCCCAAAGATGCGTAAAAGCAGATCATTATTTTAGGCTGCTTCGAATCTGTTTCTACTAATAAAGTAGGCTGCAGCTTGGTGTCTGTTTAATTTTTTACTTTCCCCAAATTTCTTTAGTCCATTAATTGAAGTAAAGTAAGGTGGAATAAAAGTAATCTTAATTCCTTTCTTTTTACAGGCTCTTTCTAAAGTTTCTTTATAGCGTCTATAATCCAGAATATGAATAATCCGGTTAAAGTTTCTTTCGGGTTGGTTTCTTCCCTTTCTCATTCGAGCTTTAGTAATTGTAAAATCCAGATCTTCTACAATGAGTTCCCAATTGTTCTTTTGACAAAGTTTAACAAGCTCACTTACTATCTGCTCCATCTCAGTTTGGGCTCTGCTGCCGGTTCCATGATAAGGTAGATCAATGTGTTTCTGATAAATCAGGTTTCCTTTTAAATCACTTACTGCAAGTTCAATAAATTTATCATTATAGTCAAGCCCGCACTGAGCCAAGTAGCCGCTTTCTTTGATTTCCGGGCAGTCCAGATCAAAACTGACGTGCAGATAATAACCTTTCCTGCTTCTAACAAAACGGTGGTAGAGCGGTTTTGATTTCTTTTTTAGAACTACCTCTCTTATTTTTTCTTCCAGGTAGCCAATCCTTAAGTTTTTAGCCCAGACGTAGCGCTCTTTCCCTTTTAAGTTTTTGTCAAACTTTCTAAGCCTTAGAGTGTAGGTTCCGTTTTCCTTATTAAAAAGGAGCGTTGAGCATAAGTTCCCTGAGCTTTCAGCAGCTGAACCTAAAGAAGCCATGTTATGGTCGCGGTAGAAAACATAGTCCTGATACCACTGCTCATGGTTTTTATAGCCGTTTTCCTTGAGATTATATTGTTTTTTAAAAAGCTCCTTCGAGCCAAAGCCGATTCTAAAAGGCTCTTCACTTCTTAAATGCTCCTCTATCCAGCTTTTCTTTTGCTTCTTTTTATTTCTTTTATTCTTAAGCCAGTAGAGTTTGTGTTTTTTTCGTTTTAAACTCTCAAGCTGCTTTTCTGTTAACTGGTCCTCTCTGGCTTTCTCCTTTAGAGTTGTAACACTTTTTTCAAGTTTATCTATCTCTGTTTCAATCCTAAAAAGTTCACTGTTTAACACTCTAAGAAAATATTTATTCTGTTCTCTTAGGGCTTTTAGTCTTCCCTCAATTTCTGAGACTATTGTGTAAGCCAGCCGGCTCGTTATCCCAAACTCAGAGACCAGGAAATTTCTTAATTCACCCTTGTTCTTAAACTTTTCTTTATAGTCCGGACTAATAATAATCCGGTAGGTTCTTCTGTAGAGCTCTCCATAAAATCCCAGCTGATCATCCAGATAGTTCGTTAACTCTCCTTTCGGAAGTTTTATCTTAACTGTTGTTTCCATTCTTTTTTTCTTCTATAATTCCTTGGGCTTTGTTGAGTAGTTTCTCCTGTTCCCTGTAGCCTCTCAGGCGGAAGAATTTCCCGGAAAAGGAAGCTAACAGCCTCATGAAGTCTTTCATTAATTCTGTAACTTCTCTTTCTTCTTTAAAGGCTACTTCTATTTCTACATCAAAAGCTTTAAAGAAACGTTTTAGATATTTATTTCCAAACCGACTTAGACAGTCTTTTTGCATAATTCGGATTAAATCAATCTTTCCTTCTTCAGCTAAATCCATGAGCTTTTGAAGACCTTTGCGGTTTCGTTTAGACTACGGCCGGTGTCTCTAATTTCAAGTAGAGGTTCCCCGTACTTTTCTCTTAGTTTTTCCAATTGACTGTTGATGAGATTTCTTGAAACATTACTGCTTCTGGTATAGTGAACTGCTCTTAAAGTTTTTTCAATAAAAATCGGCTCTCCATAGAGATTACTTCATGTTCTTTTCTGTTATAAAGAGTCTGGCCACCGGGCGTTTTATAGCCTTTTATAAAACCCTTATCCCGGTATTTCCTGACCGTTTGTGATGTTACTTTAAGCAGTTTGGCTGCCTC
>CANQNI010000022.1 GCA_947625175.1 uncultured Eubacteriaceae bacterium
TTAACTGAATAAACAGAATTCAATTGACTATTATTAGTAACATTAAGATAATAAGTTATTGTATTATTGGGATTTACCATGAGAGTATTTTTAGTTGGAATTGAATTGATTGAACTGGAATTTAACTGAAGTTTTTCAATTGAAAGATCAACTTCATTTTTATCCACTACAACAGTATTTGAACTCTCAGGGGTTAAATTTTGATCATGATTAATTAGAGCAGTATTTTCCCAATGACTTCTAACAGAGTTTTCAGGTATATTAACTGCAAAGCTACATCTTTTAACTTCTCCAGCTTTAATTACCGGAAATACCCAGGTAATAGTGTTTCCGTTATGAGTACCATAGGTTGAAATACTATTTTCATCAACTATAAGTTCTGCAGGTATAGTATCTGAAATAGTAGCATTAGTTGCATCACCAGTTCCATTATTAGTAATTTCAAAATAATAGGCTAAATAATCACCTGGATTCACTTGTTGTTTATTTTTTGTTTTTTCCAGATTATTTACTGCCTGATATTTAACAATTGATAAATCAGGTTGATTCAAAATAGCTTCAACTATATTCGAATCTTTCGTAATTGTTTTTTTGTTATCTTCATATTCAACTGAAAAAATATTTTTATAACTCTTAATACTTGTATTTTGAATTTTTGTTTTATAAGTTAAATTTACTTCCTCTTGAGGATCCAAATCCAAAGTCCAGGTCAATATTCCAGAAATAAAAGTCCCATTATTACTAATCGAATTTGGAACTAAGGCTAAACCTTCAGGAACTTCATCAGTAACTAAAATATCTTCTATTTTAGAATTGGTTAGATTGTTTATTTTTAATTGATATTATTTCCCAAATAAGTATTAACAACTCCATTTGGATCATTTTCTTCATCAATAACAGGATAGTAAGCTAAATCTGCAGTTAGAGTTAAATTTTCACTTTTTTCCTCGGAAAATTCATGTAAATCACCAATATAATTTTGACCGGGCTGGATAGTTACTGCTTCGCTATTTGAAGTTCCCCTAAAATTTTTAATGTTATTATTTAGAATAGTTCCTTCTATTGAATTAATCTGATTTAGAATTGTCGGTAAATTATTCTTAAATCCATAATAAAATTTTTCAATATAGTAATTATTACTATTTAAAATATCTTTATAGTCAGTTAATACGCTATTTAAATTTGAATCTAAATACACAGGCGTTTCTTCTTGAGATTTATAATAAGTATTATTCAGTGCAGGTAAAAAAGAAGTATAAGCATTTCCATAAGATTCATTTGTATTTTGAATTAGTGTATTTTTAAACTCTGTAGTTAAAAATTCGATCTGATTATCTTTAAGATGTTCGTTCTGATACTCTTTTGAAATTTTAGTAAGGTCCACCTTACCATCAGAAGTTAGAACGGATTTATCCAGACTTACTCCATATATAAATCTGATAGGAAGCGAATCGATTGTTTCTCTATTATCTTTAATTTCTTCAATTACTCTATTTTCTGTATCTTCATAGTTTTGACTACAATTAACTTCAGAACTAAGTACTGGAAGACAATTTTCAGGAATTTTTATAGTTAACTCTTGCTTTGTTTGATTAGTCTCTAGTATGAATTGAATTCTATTTAAATCTGCTTGAATAGAATCAGAGTAAGAATTGTTAAAAACCTTAGTCGTTGAATTTAGTACAAGATGATAAGTTTCAATAGAATTAGATTTCGATTCTGAATCTTTTTTAAAGTTATATTCTTTATCAAAAAGTAACATTTTAAGAGGTTTAACTTTCATATATTCACCAATAGATTCATGATAAGTAATATAACTACTATCAGAATTTTGATCAGAATCATCTATTGGATGAAATTCTTTTTGCTTAAAACTTTCCATTAAATCTTGAAAAACCTGAGATTGTTCACTGGCTGGAATATCCTCATTTAAATCTGAATAAGTGATATTTTCTAGAAGTTCTTCTTTAGTGATATGATAGTTATCTTCAATGGTTTCATAAGCCGGAATTGTTATAGTCTCTTTATTATTATCTAGTTTTAAAAACTGATCTTTTCCACTTAACCATTCTTTAAATTTCTCCTTAACATTATTTAATTTTTCATTATCCAGATTAGAGTTACTATTTAAATAATCATCCTTATTTAAAATTCCATCAAGAATAGTTTGTGCTTCTTCATCTAGATTTTCTAAAGTATCAATTTGAAGCATAATAAATTGAAGTGGATAACCATAATTTTTATTAACTGCTGCTTTTAAATAAGCAGTAGATAATATTGTTTGGAGAATTAATGCTTCTTCTTTCTCATATAATTCTTCAGCTTTTTTAGTATTGTCAAAGTTTTCAATTTTATTCCAATGATCTAGACTAAATTCAGTCGGAACTCCATCAGATAAATTAATAAGTTTTGGTCTGTTGATTTTTCTTTGAGAAGAACTTTCATCACTTAGAATTTTAAGACCTTGATTAAATCCGTTTTGAAAATTAGTTCTAGTTCCGAGATCGCTAGTTTCTGGATCATTAGTAACTGTTCCCTCAACAAGAAGCTGTTCTGAATTTAGAGCCTTGAAATTAACAGTAAATAGTTTAGGAGTTTCAGCATAAGGATTTTCACTTGTTGTAATACTTACGAAAGGGACTCCGTCTGCGTTAATGTATCTACCGAGAGGGAATATTGTCTTAGGTTTTGATTGATAAACAACTAAAGCAAAACGATTTTCGGGATTTTGATTCATTACAAATGTTATCAACTGGTTTAAAGCTTTAACTGTTTCATCCATTAGTATCGGCTCTCTTCCTAATTCAGAGGCCAATTCTGGATCATTTGCCAAATTACCCATAGAAGAAGAACAATCTAGAGTTAAAACTAAATCAATTGGAGTATTTTTTGCTTCACCTATTTTGGAATTACTCCCTAAGGCAGAATAAATTTCAACAAAATCATCTTCTGATTTAATAGAATGATTATCAACTTCTATTGTTTTATTTTCGTTTGAATAAACAGTTTTATCGCTCCAAACTCGACCCGAAAGTCTTGTCCCAGGTTTCTCGTCCTCCAAAGCACTTTTATACTCATATAATGTTTCATTATCAGCGACTTTATTATCATACGCAAAAACTGAACTGCTCAATAAAATTAACACAAAGAACAAAATTATTAATTGTCGGATAATTAATTTATACATTTGGTTTTCCTTAATATCGGAAGTCTGATTCCAGACTTCCGACAATCTCTTAGAAAAGACGCGTCTGAAAAACAATCTTATCTTAAATTAAGTAGGTATTTCCGTTATTAAGCTAAGATATCCTCGCTTTCTTTAATCATAATACCAATTTTTTATTTTTCAAGTTTTCTGGATCATGATTATTTCTCGTCTCCTATTTTCTCTTTAATTTAAGTCAGATATAAATTAATTTTAAAAGTTAAAATGTTAAAGTTTATCTCAATCTGTTCCGGTTTGGAAAGGATTTAAAAAAATTTTTTCCAATATGGATAATTGATTCTGGGAGTTTTCTTTTTAAGTTCATTGACTTAAAATAAAATGAAATAGATTATTATTGCGTTAATTGTTAGTTGGGTATAATTATCCTGGAAGATTTGGGTGAGTAACTGATAATTTATTTATTACGAATTCATTTCATCTCAGAATGTAAAGAATTAAAATTTAAAAATAATAAATTTTGAACAGAAATTTCGTTTAATTTGAAAAATCCAAAATTTTTTAAAATATTTAAACTAACTTATTTAGGGGCTTTAAATGAACAAACAAGATTTATATTTTGATAAGGATCAACATTTTTGGATTCAAAAAGATCATGATGATTTTTATTTTGGAATTACTGATTATGCCCAGGATCAATTAGGAGATATTCTATTTGTTGAATTACCAGATCTAGATAATTATCAGGAAGAAGATTATCTGTTAAGTATCGAATCTGATAAAAAAGATCAGGAATTGTTTGCTCCATTTGATCTTGAGATAATTGAAGTAAATGAAGATTTAGAAGATAATCCAGAATTAATAAATGATGATGCGTTTAGTAACTGGATTTTTAAGGCTAGGTTTGATGAGGATAATTTAGATGACTTAAGTTCTTGGACTGATTATCAACATTCGATTTAGAAAAGAGTTTGTTTTGAATAATAATAGAATATATTTAAGAGACAATAAAAAATCTTATTTAGATTTATATTTACTAAATAAAAACTTAAATGAGAAAACTGAATTAAAACGGCCAGCATTAATAGTTTGTCCTGGTGGGGTTTATCTTTATAAAAGTTATCGTGAAGGAGAGCCCGTAGCAATGCAGTTTTCTGCTTTAGGCTATCAAACTTTTGTTTTATCTTATCCAACATTATGGGATAGAAAATATTATCGTAAAGAAGATATAGTTA
This sequence comes from uncultured Eubacteriaceae bacterium, assembly GCA_947625175.1. GTDB lineage: Bacteria > Bacillota > Clostridia > Eubacteriales > Eubacteriaceae > CANRHG01. The sequence goes on from CANQNI010000022.1 coordinate 4,399, forward strand.
CTAATCCCGTATGTCCCTATCCTGAACAGGTATTAGATCTTTTTAAATCTATTTCTTTAATTAGGGAGAATGCAAATGAATGGGGAGTCGATCCAGATAAAATCTATGTAATGGGTTTTTCGGCTGGTGGACACGTCGCTGCTTCAGCTGGGGTTAACTGGACTAATACTGATTATTTAAAAAGAATTAATATAGATAATCCTGAACAGGTAAAACCAAATGCTGTTTTATTAAGTTACCCTATGGTTGATGCAGAATTAATCAGAATTAGAGCAGACCATCCTGATAAAATAAAGTTTTATAATCCTGAAGAAAAACTCCAAGCCGAATATTTGCTTATGAGTCTTTTCGGAACTAATGAACCAACTGAAGATATGTGGAATGAAATGCTATTGATGGATAGAATTAGTAAAGACACAGTTCCATTTTTTATCTGGCACACTTATGAAGATCAGGTAACTCCAGCAGAACAGACTACTCTTTTTGTTAAGAAATTATTAGAAAAAAATATCAGATGCGAATATCATCTTTTTTCTAAAGGACATCATGGAATGAGTTTATCTACTCCAGCAGTTGCAACTACTCCTGGAGATTATAATTATAACAATGCAATTTGGCCAATATTAGCAGATCTCTTTTTAAAAGGATTACCTGAAGAGAAATAAAATAGCGGAGATTTTTTCTCCGCTATTTTTGAGCGCTTAAAGCAATACTATAATTATTAATAATATCTCTAGTCATATCAGATTGTGTTAACCAGGGCTCAGCCAAAGTTGGTGGAATTAGAACAGGCATTCGATTATGAATTGGACTTACTATAGAATCAGGCTGTTTGGTTAAAATAACAAATCTATCTTCACTATCCTGAACGTCCGTTTGATTTGTAACTGTATATAATCCCCCAATAAACAAAATATTTGATTTATCTGTAAATAAGTACTTTTGTTTTTCTTTATTCCATTCGTAAAATCCTGTAGCAAGAATAATACAACGACGATTCTTAAAATCATATCTGAATGTATATTTCTTATCAGCAGTTTCTGCTCTAGCATTAATTAATAATGATTTTGAATTTTTAGAAGCAGGTGGGTATCCCCAGATCATATCAGTTACGGTAGGTAAATTTTTATTTTCATGGATTATAGGGAATTGTTGGCTTGGATAAACATCTCCTCGTTTTGGATTAAATTGATTTAATCCAGAGATTCCGGGCAGGCTATCCCTAACTACATTCATAATTCTTTCAGTATCATCATCTGCAAAAAAAATAAAGCGTCCGCACATATTAAACCTCGAAATAAAATAAAAGCTCTAGAAAATTTCTAGAGCTTAATAATCTAATAAACAACTACTGGATCAGAAACTTCAATAGCATTATAAATGGCACTAGCAGCACTATAAGGTGTATTAACACAGCCATGGGAGCCATTGCCTCTGAAGATTGATCCACCATAAGATCCACGCCAACTGGCATCATGAACGCCTATACCACCGTTAAACGGCATCCAAAAAGTAACGGGTGATTCATATCTCGATCCATCCGCATTATTACCAGATAAAGTAACATCAGTACTTTTAGCTTGAATTTCATATAATCCAGTTGGAGTACCATAACCCTGCGTAACATCACCTGTTACTACAGGTGTGGAAACTACAAGTTGGCCATTTTTATAAAACCACATGGTTTGGTCATCAATACTTATTTCAAGATAAGTTCCAGTAATAGCATTTCCTTGAGCTCTATCACGTCCGGTTGAGGAATAAACAGGTTCTTTAACGAGCTGCTGTCCTGATAAGATATTATCTTTAAGAGCAGCTAATTCACTTTCTTCGTCTATTTCCCAACCAGAGTACCAGTTAGTAAAAGTCATTGGAACTCCACTAGAAGAGATAAAAGCTTGTTCTTTTCCTAATGTATCATATTTATCTTTTAAAGCCTGGATGTATCCAGCAACTGCGGTATCATTAACAACTATATTTCCCTGATCATCAGTGGCTAGCCAGTTTGCGAAAGTATTTTTATCGACTACTTCCTGAGCGGTTTTAAAATCATAAGTAATTACTGAATTTAGTGCAGTGTTTAATTTAGAAATGTTACTGTTTAAATTATCATTTTCAGCGGTTAAAGTAGGTTGGATATAACAATTTTCTTTATCCAGGTAAACTTCGCTTTTTCCGTTTTCTAAGGCTTCAGTAACAACATCTTTTAAAACGTCTGTATTAACTTCGGTACCATATACTTCTTCTTTTACTTCAAACTTTTTACCATTATAATTTGCTTTAGCATTTTCCGTTTTAACAACTTGTTCGCCATTAACGATTGGTAATCCTTTTAAAGTATTCATAAGAGAATCTTCATTAACAGGATGATCCTCTGAATTATCACTTGAACGAATATTAAACAGGTATAACGGCCATAAATGAGGTTCCTGGGAGTCTAGAATTTGTTGATTTTTAGTTGTGTCAATTAAATTAAGCCCAATATCTTCGGCTTTGACATCAGAAATAGCCGAGTCTTTACCAATCAATGTTACTTTTCTAACGTGCGAAATCTGATTTAATTTATCGTTGACTGCATCAACTGTCTGGAATGAAGAATTAAAACCTGAAATATAGGTATTAGGTAAATAATGATTCTTAAAGAAGAAATAACCACCTAAATAGATACAACCCAACAGAACAGCTAGAGCCAACAAAGAAATTATTAATTTCTTTTTATTTAAACTTTTTTTATTTCTTTTTTCTTCAATAAAAACTGCTTCTGTATTTTGATTTGGTGTATCATTTAAATCGAAGGAGTTATCATTAACTTCCATATCTTTTAAATCAATGAAGTTATCTTCTTTTAAATCAGAATCTTTGTTAATGGCTTCATTCGAGTTCTGATTTTTTTCTTCTGAAGACATATATCCCTTCTCATCAATAATTTTCTAACTATTTATTTTATCACGATCGTAAAAATGTAATCGATATTTAAACGAAATTATTTTTTTATTGTATAATATTTTTATATTTAGTAAATTATATGATATTGGGAGGAGAGAATGTTTGAAATAGTCAAAAGAGAAGATTTGGCTGACGATATTGTTTTACTTGACGTCAAAGCCCCTAGAATTGCTAAACATTGTCTTCCGGGTCAATTTGTAATTGTAGTTGAAAAAAATAATGCAGAAAGAATTCCATTAACAATTTGTGACTATAATAGAGAAGAAGGAACTATTACTTTAGTAATCCAGGTAGTTGGAAGAGGCTCTTTAGGATTATCCAAATTAAAAAAGGGAGACTATCTGGAACATGTTGTTGGTCCATTAGGACAGCCTTCTGAATTAGTGAATTTAGAACCCGAAGAAAAAGAAAATTTAAACGTGCTTTTTGTTGCTGGAGGTCTTGGAGCAGCTCCAGTTTTTCCACAGGTTAAATATTGTAAAGAAAACGGTATTGATTGTGACGTTATAATTGGTGCTAGAACTAAAGATTTAATTATTTTAGAAGACGATATGAAAAAATATGCTAATAACGTCTATATTTGTACTGATGATGGATCATATGGCTTTAACGGAATGGTTACTGATTTAACAGAAGATCTTATTACTAATCAAGGTAAAGAATATAATCAGGCAGTTGTTATAGGACCAATGATCATGATGAAATTTGAAGCACAAAAAACCAAAGAACATAATATCCCAACAATAGTTTCAATGAATCCTATAATGGTTGATGGAACTGGAATGTGTGGTGCTTGTCGTGTTATTGTTGGCGATGAAATAAAATTTGCCTGTGTTGATGGTCCTGAATTTGATGGACATGCCATAGATTTTGATAATGCTATGAGAAGACAAACCCTATATAAAACTGAAGAGGGTCGTAAGATGCTCGAATTAGAAGAGGGTGATACTCACCATGGTAATTGTGGTGTTTGCTAGAAAAGGAATAAAATAATGGCCGTAAATATGACACGGACACCAATGTCCGAACAAGATCCAAAAGTTAGAGCCACTAATTTTGATGAAGTTGCTTTGGGATATACTCCTGAAGAAGCCATTGCCGAAGCTTCAAGATGTCTTAACTGTAAAAAACCTTTATGCGTAAATGGTTGTCCAGTTAATATTAAAATTCCTCAGTTTATTCAAGAAGTAGCTAAAGGTAATTTCGAAGAAGCCTATAGAATTATTAATGAGGATTCTTCATTACCAGCTATTTGCGGGCGCGTTTGTCCACAAGAAAATCAGTGTGAAGGCGAATGCGTTTTAGGTAAAAGAGGAGATGCTATCGCAATTGGTCGTCTAGAAAGATTTATTGCTGACTGGGCGATGGAAAATGATATCAAAGTTGAAACAGATATAAAGAAAAATAATAGGAAGGTTGCTGTTATAGGTGCAGGTCCAGCTGGGTTAACCTGTGCTGGAGATCTTGCCAGAATGGGTTATGATGTAACAATTTTTGAAGCTCTCCATTCTCCAGGTGGTGTTCTAGTGTATGGAATACCTGAATTTCGTCTTCCTAAAGAAGATGTTGTTTTAAAGGAAGTTGAAAAAGTAAAAGATCTTGGTGTTAAGATTGAAACTGATGTAGTAGCAGGTAGAGCAGTTTCTATTCCTGAACTGGTTTATGATGAAGGATTTGAAGCAGTTTTCTTAGGAACTGGCGCCGGATTACCAAAGTTTATGGGAATTCCAGGAGAGTTAGCAAATGGTGTCTTATCAGCTAATGAATATTTAACCCGTAATAACTTAATGCATGCTTATAGTGATGGTGAAACACCGATTATTCATGGTAAAAAAACAGTAGTTATTGGTGGTGGAAATGTAGCTATGGACGCTGCTCGTACTGCTTTACGTCTAGGTTCTGATGTTACTATTGTTTATCGACGTAGTATGGAAGAATTACCTGCTAGAGCCGAAGAAGTTCATCATGCCCAAGAAGAAGGCGTTAAATTTGAGTTACTTACTAATCCTGTTGAAATTTTAGAAGATGAAAACGGCTGGGTTAAAGGAATTCGTTGTATTAAAATGGAACTTGGAGAACCAGATGAATCGGGTCGAAGAAGACCGGTTCCAATTGAAGGGTCAGAGTTTGATATTGATTGCGATACAGTTATTATGTCTTTGGGAACTAGCCCTAATCCATTAATCCCATCTACTACCGAAGGATTAGATATCAATCGTTGGCAATGTATCGTAGCTGATGAAGATGGTAAGACTTCCTTAGAAGGGGTATATGCAGGAGGAGATGCAGTAACGGGAGCTGCTACAGTAATACTTGCTATGGGAGCTGGAAAAAAAGCAGCTGCAGCAATTGATAAATATTTAAATCCAAATGAAGCTTATGAATAGGTTTCAAAAAGTAAATTTATTAAAGTCAACGAAAAGAGAATTCCAAGCTAGACTTAATGAACTGCTCAGGACTCCACCTCCAGTTGATCAACAGGATAGAATGGAATTTATTAATCGGAAAGATTCGTTGTCTCAGGCTATTCACTTTTGTAATTATTTAATAATTTTTTTAAAAAGAAATAATGATTTTAAGCCAGAAAATAATTCAATGTTAGAATTTATTGGCTTAGAAGATTTATAAATAATTAATTAAGGAGATAAACAAATGTACGTATGTGATGTATGTGGATATGTTTACGATCCAGAAGTTGGCGATCCTTCTCAGAATATCGCACCAGGAACTCCGTTTGAAGATTTACCTGAAGATTGGGTTTGTCCAGAATGTGGAGCACCTAAGGATATGTTTAATCCAATGTAAACATAATGCCCTGTTTAAACCAAAACAGGGCTTTTTTTAGTATTCTTTTAAAAGATGATTTTTAAAGTTATTATCGATGTATTTAATAGTCTGATCTTCTTTTGCATTTAGACCGGTTAAATAAGATTTATTTTCTAAAATTTTATCAACTGATTCAGTTGTTACTTGATCGTGTTGATATATTTCGAATAATTGTTTAATTTTATCTGCTGCAGAATCTACAGCTTTATAATAAAGCTCTGGATATGAATCATAGAACTTTTCTCCATTAACAGGATGCATCCATTCTTGCTTATCAAGGTTTAAGATATCTCTTTCATTAGTAGAAAATGGATAGAGATATTGTGAAATAACCAGATCGTTATCAAACACTTTTTCAATTTTGTTAGCTAGTTTTTTCTTTATTCCATTTTTATCAGGAAACTGACGCATAAATAATCTTGTACATTGGAGAGCTCTTTTAATTGTTTTTTTAGAGATTTCAGTTAAATAAACTTTATTAAGTAAATAAGCGTAAAAAGCTTCAAGAAATTTTAAAGTAAAAGGTTTTACCTTAAATACTTTTTCAGGATGCATTTCAACTGATCTTTTATTATACGCATAATTCATCATGGCAGTGTCTAGAAGCATTTCATAATGTTTATGAAGTTTTTTACTTAAAATTATTTCTTGATTATCATCTGTATTACATCCAGTTCGATAAAAGATAAAAGGATGGGTTATTACATCAAGTTCATGATGGGTAAGAAAACCCATAAGATAAGCTATAGTTATCTCTTTATATTCTTTATGTTCTTCGCCAAATAATAATCCATAATAGAAAAACTCGTTAATAAATTTTGTATGAACCAATTTTCCGATTTTATTAGATAGTCTGGAGTCACTATATAAAATATTATAATAAAAGAAGTCAGGACCTTGGGACCCTAAACGATAGGCATCGTAATATTTGTTAATAACTTTTATAATCTCCGGATCATTAGCAATTTTTTTGTAGATTTCTCTGGAGCAGTTATAATGATTCAGAATGTCAGACATAATAGCCTCAATTGTCTCAAAATTATCAAAATTAATTATACTATGAGTATATTTAATTCGAATAGTATTTAATTTTATAGAGAAAGATATTATTAATAGGATCAATATGCAATTAAAGGGAATAGTTTTTTTACCAGCCAATAATAATTTTAATGAAAGAAACGAGAGAGATTTAATTCTTAAACTTATTCAACAAAAACCAGAATCTTTTATTTTTGTAATTCCAGAAGGTCATGTTTTCATAGATGCAGTAAGTATTGATTATTTAACTTCTATTGAGATTAATAATACTCAGTACCGGTTCGATTTAGGTTTTTTAGACGATTTAAATAAAGTTTTAATTAGAGATAAAATTCCTTCTATATTTATTAATCCTGAAAAACAAAAGGAATATAATCTAAATAGTTTTTGTCCTGATTATCTTCAAAAATTTATTGAATTGTTAAACAAGGTTTATAAAGATTTTAGAATCGCTATAGTTACTCCAGGGAATATTTCAAAAGGCGAGTTACTAGAAACTGGACACTGCATTAGAGAATCATTAGAGCGTTCTGAAAGTTCCAGTTTCATGATTGTATTTAGTAGTCTGCTAGATAATCCAGTTTATATGGATTTGTTTAACAAAAGTGTTCAGGATGATAATTTCTTCGATTTTATAATGAAGAATCCAGAGCTGTCAGAACTGAGTCAGTATGATTCTCTATTAATTGGAATAGGAGCTACTGATAAGTTAAAAACTCTGAGTCGAACTTTTAAAAAAGACAATAGTATAGCCTACTTATTAGAATTTCTCGTAGAGTCTATTGATCTTAAAGATAAAGATCATCCAGATTTTATTAATTCTTCTATTATAAGTAAATGGAAAGAAGACTATAAGCGTCAACAAGAAGTTCTTAGAGACAACGAAAGCATTTTACAAAAGATGGTCCGCGAGACTATAAAGCTTTGGTTAGATAAAGGAATAAGACTCAATTTTAGTACGTATAGTAAAGAAGAAATTAACGATGAATCTATAAGGGAACGTTTATTTCGACAACGGACTGGTGTTTTTATTTCGATTCTTAAAAATAATACTGTTCGCGGATCAATGGGAACCGTAACTCCTGTTTGTCAAAACATTGGTGAAGAAATTATTAATAATGCCTTAGAAGCAGCTTTTTTTGATCCAGATTATATTCCTCTTAGTCAGGATGAATTAAATGACTGTACTTTTATGGTTGATGTATTAAATCCAATGGAACAAATAGAAGATATTAGTGAGCTTAATCCAAAAGAATATGGAATTGTTCTGGAGAAAGGTTTTAAGCGTGGGGTGGTTTTACCTAATACTTTTGGCATAAATACAGTTGAGGAACAAATTACTTTAGCTAAAGAACGTGCTGGTATTGATGATCTTATCGATATTGAAACTCCAGTAATTATTAATAAATTTACTACAGAAACTTTTTAATAATTTTTTAAAAAAATCCCTTGACACAGTAATTTCGAGTTAGTATAATAAATGAGCTTTCTTGAGGGAGGCATCTCCCTATTGAAAGCTCTGTTTTAACGCTATGAGCGTTAAAAAATAAAGTTATTAAAAATATTTTAAAAAAGTTATTGACAAAGCGATTTTGCTTTGTTATAATAACCTTACGCTCGAGAGAGCGGCTAGATCTTAGATAAAGTAACAGCACTTTAAACCATAAAACCGAAGATTAAAAGAGCCAAAAAAACTTAAAGATATAAACGAGAGTTTGATCCTGGCTCAGGATAAACGCTGGCGGCATGCCTAACACATGCAAGTCGAACGGGATTTAACGCTTTCGGGTGTTAATGAGAGTGGCGAACGGGTGAGTAAAGCGTAGAGATCTACCTTCCAGAGCGGGACAGTCCCCGGAAACGGGGTTTAATACCGCATAAACCGGATAGGCAAAGCGAGAGAGCGCTGGGAGATGAATTTACGTATCATTAGCTAGTTGGCAGGGTAAAGGCCTACCAAGGCGATGATGATTAGCCGGCCTGAGAGGGTGGACGGCCACATTGGAACTGAGAGACGGTCCAGACTCCTACGGGAGGCAGCAGTGGGGAATATTGCGCAATGGAGGAAACTCTGACGCAGCGATGCCGCGTGAGTGAAGAAGGGATTCGTTCTGTAAAGCTCTGTTACCGGGGAAGAGAGTGAC
>CANQNI010000023.1 GCA_947625175.1 uncultured Eubacteriaceae bacterium
ATTTCGACCTTCTCTTCCAATTATTCGTCCTTTCATTTCATCGTTTGGTAAATTTACCACTGTAATAGTATTTTCAGAAACATGATTGGCGGCACATCTTTGAATTGCATGGGCAATAATATTCTTTGCTTCCTTCTCAGCTCTGTCTTTTGCTTCAACTTCAATTTTTTTAGCTAATATGGCGGCATCACTCTGAGCTTCTTTGGTTGCTTCTTCTATTAATAATTCTCTAGCTTCATCATAGGTGAGACCAGAAATTCTTTCTAATTCAGCAACTTGTTTTTTATATAAATCGTCTGTTTTACGACGTCTACGTTCTATATCTCTCGAACGACGTTCAAGTTTTTCTTCTTGTTTTTCTATCGAAATATATTTTTTATCAAGCGTCTCTTCTTTTTTATTAAGACGATTTTCCATCTTGTTTAATTCATTGCGACGCTGCCTATTTTCTTTTTCATGAGCATCTTTAATAGCTATTGCCTGGTCTTTAGCGTTTAATAGTATTTCTTTACTCTTCGTTTCAGCTTCTCTTTTTTCAGTTTCAGCTTTTTGCTTAGCAGTTTCTACTATAGTTTCAGCTGTTTGTTTAGCAGTTCCAATTGAATTTTTAGTGATTGTATAATTTATTAAATAACCGGCTGCTGCGCCTACTAATAATGCTATCACTGCGAATATATAAGATATATCTTTTTCCCCTCCTTCTTTAAAATTTAGTGTATACCTTATTAATTTTACAATCGTTTTAAATCATAGTCAATTAAAGAAATCTATCCGAGAAAGGGAAAAATTAATACTAATAAAATAAAAATTATGAGAGATGCTGCGCATATTCAGCACATTGTGCTTCTTTTTCCTGATCCTTTATTAATCCCGAGTGACCTTTTCCATAAAGACGAGAGAGTAAAGCAAAGGCATCAGGTTCCTGAAACATTGCGGCAGCTTTAATCCAATCAGTAATTGTCTTTAAATTATTTGGAGCCCAATTTTCTTTTGGGATCTTTTCATCAATATAATTACAATAGATACTATTTTCTTCAATACCTCTTCGGAACCACTTTTTAGATTCTCTTATAGAAGCATAATCATTATTATAATTTTGATAATATCTATATAATGCAAAGGCAGCCTCTGGGTTTCCTTTTTCAAAGGAGGCCTTATAATATTTAACTGAATCAGGGTTAAGTCTAACGCCAGTTTGATCATTTATTACTGTCTCCTCAGCTAACCCTGCATAAAATAATGCTTCCGGATCTTCCGATTCAGCTGCTTTTCTAATCCATTTAAGTCCTTCTTCAGTATTAACTTTAGTTCCTAATCCTAGAAAATAAGATTTTCCTAATAACAGTTCAAAAATAGGATTACCTTCTTGAGCCTTAGCTAAAATTTGAGCAAATACTCTTTCTCCTGCCTGGTCTAAAAGCATCTTAAATGAAGTTTGATCAATAGGATCAGGTAAAGCATTTCCAATAAAATCTGCTTCTAATTCATTATCAAAATAATCATTTAAAGCTTTGGAATAGAGTTCTTTATATTTTAAACTAATGTTTTTATATTCATCTTCTAAATCTTTTAAAATATTTTCTCTTTTAGAGCCATCACTCAATCTTTTATTAAGATCAAATCCAAGATCATCTCTGGCATAAACAAGATTAACTAATTTACACATATCATTAAAATTAGCTGGACTAACATCCGTTACAACTTTTGCATAATTCAACATGCGTTCATAAAGACCAGAAACAGCCCTGGCATAAAGTAAGATTTTATCTTCTGTTGCTGTAGTTGAGGAAAGATTATTAGAACTATTTTGATTCATTTTATTTACCATTCTTTAACGAAAATATCAGAATAATTTAGAAGTAAGGAATTAAAAATTCCTACTTTTAATCTTCTTGGATCACTAATAACTTGCTGGATAAATCCATTCTTTTCAAGATTATAGATAATAATAGCTCTATTTTCTAAGTCTAATATCCAATACTCACTAATTCCGGCATCTTTAAAAACTACCGGTTTAATACAAAAAGCTAAAACATCATTTGCATTTTTGGCATAATCAATGACCCAATCAATTTGATTTAGACTTTCATTTTTCTTAACGGCTATTAAAGGTCTGATAATTGTATTATTAGTTTTATCCAGATTAATTGATTTAAATGGATTAAATATAGTAATGTCCGCGTTTTTATTAGAATTATAATTATTTAATATCTCTTGAAAATATTCGGCCTTCTCCTTTACTTCTTCATTTATTGGATCCCGGGAATAAATTCTTCCACTAATTAATTCTCTATCACTTATTTTTTTTTCATTATCTGTTGAATTACTCACCTAGTATATCTCCTTCCTTGGAAATTACTATTTTTAACCATAGTCTCAATCATTAAATCTCTTATCTTCCACCAACTCTGTTGCCAATTAGCATAGACACAGTTTTTTTCTGGAATTCTTCCTATTAATCTTTCAATTACAATATTGGGATTTAATAATTCTAATAATAAAATAGTTCTTTCGATAAAATCGTTGCTAGATAATAATTCTAAACCATTATTATAAAGTTTCTCTAAGACAGTTCCTCTTTCAACATACAGGGAATGAACTTTTAAGAAATCAGTTTGAGTTTCATTTAATAAATTAGCGAGATTAACTATATCTTCTTTGGAATCCCAAGGTAAATCTGAGATTATATGAGTACAAAGATCTAGACCATTATTTTTTATTAACTGGGCTGAATTAATATAATCTTCTACAGTATGTTGTCGATTTAAAATTTGTAAAGTTTTATTATTTGAACTCTGTAAACCTAATTCAATCGTAATATTTGTATTTGTTTTTTCTTTTAAATTATTTAAAAAATCTATATGTTTGTATTCAATACAGTCGGGTCTAGTTGATATAGATAGCTCTATAATATTATCAAATTGAGCTGCCTCTGTCATAAATCTTTTAAATAAATCAAAATTTAGATAAGTATTGGAAAAACTTTGAAAATAAGCTATAAACTTATTAGCCTTATATTTCCTTTGAATTAATTCCTTATTCTTTAATAACTGTTCACTAACAGAAAGATTTTCACTTAAAAGTTCAAAACCACTTCCTGATCCCCCACAAAAAATACATCCTTGCGTTCCTTTTCTTCCATCTCTGTTAGGACAACTACAAGGAATATTTACTGGAAGTTTATAAACTTTTTGTCCATACTTATTTTTTAAATAAGTAGAATATACTCGATAGATCTCGTTTAAATCCATATTAAAATTAAAAGCATATCAGATTTAATCCGATATGCTTTGATGTTAAATTGTAACCGTCTTATAAGGCGATTCTTTAAGAAATTCGGGTGCTGATTTTTCATCAACGCTAATACTAAAAACAAATTTTATATCTTTAGCAATATTTAATTTATTCAAATGTCCTAGTAATTCCTTTATTGATTCTGGTCCGTTAGCATCAATTATACGTAAAACATTATCTATATAAATAGTAGTAATATCATAATTACTAGCGATTAAGCCACATATAAAACCATATAATTCATTTGAATTATTAATCTGGAATTCTTCAGTATTGATGAAACGAATTTGATTATCAACAGTTGCTCGATAATGATCCTGGTCATTTACAAATAGAACATTACCATCAGTATGTTCTAATTCTTCATTAACCATATCGATCATTTTTTTTGTCTTACCACTACCCTTGGCTCCAAAAATAAATTCTATCAATTAAGTTCACCCGCTTTCAAATTCTATAATCATTATAAACGAAAAACCTACTTTAAACATAAAAAAACTAAACGAGTGTCTGTTTTAAAACTTGTCATCCGATTTAATAAATTGGATTACATTTTTCTTTATCTTAGTTTTAAAATGTTATATAATTAGAATCAGAAACTTGAATGTGAGGGTTTTGATGGAAAAGATATCAGTTCAAGAAATGATGTTAATCTATGATAAGCAGTTACAAAACGCTCAAAAAATCCAGCAAAAGATTATACCTGATACAAACTCCTTTAAATCATCCTACTATAGTTTTTATTCATATTTGAAACCATTTAGAAGAGTTGGTGGTGATTTTTATGACTTTCACATCTTTGATGATAATTGTATCAGTTTAATCCTAGCAGATGCTACTGGTCATGGTATTGATGCAGCGATGTTAACTGGGATGGTTAAGTTAATTTATTCCTATAGTTTACGGTCTAATGGTATTCAGAGATCACCCAGTTTATTATTAAAACGAATCAATCAGGAAATTGAAAACTTACTTGGTTTTTCATTTTTTTCTTCTATGAGTATATTATTAAATCCTAATACATGTAAAATCTACTGGAATAATGCTGGACATCCACCAGGTTTTATTATTAGAAAAGGAAAATATATTCAAAAGTTAGATCCTGTTCTTCCATTAATTGGAATGCATTCAATGATCAATATTAAAGAGTATAAAGATCTTATTAATGATTTTGAACCTGGAGATAAACTTATTTTATATACTGATGGTTTAACGGAAGGGAAAAATGTTAATGGAGAAGAATTCGGAGTTGAAAGAATACAGAATGTTATTGAAAAGTATTCCGATTCCAGTATTGATACTTTATGTAAAATAATAATTAATGACAATTTAGAATTTACAGAAGGTAATGAAGCTTCAGACGATATTTGTCTTCTTGGTATACAATTCGATAATTAATTCAAACGCTTTAATTTTATATTGAGGCGTTTTTTTTTCTGTTAAAATGATTTTAGATTATCAAGAAGGAGAAGAAATAATTGAAAAAGAAAAGAATTTTAATAATGACTTGCTCACATGGATCAGGTCATAAAATGATAGCTCAAACTTTAAAAGATAAATACGAAGAATATGGCTGTGAAGTCTTAATTTTTGATATTTTTAATGAATATAATCGATTCTTTAACTTAATAATGGAAAAACTCTACTTATTATCTTACAAAAGTATTTTAGATAAAATCTATGGCTATCTTTATTATTCTTTTGAAGAAAGTAATTCCCCTTTATTTGATAAATTATTTTATGGAATATTTAAAGATATTGTTTTAAATATTATTCATGGCTTTAATCCCGATTTAATAGTTAACACTTATAACCATCGAACAGTAGCTATTAATAAAGATTTTTTCCCTAATATTCCGTTAGTTAATATTGTTACTGAGTTTACTTTACCCCATTTCTGGATTCATGATAATATCGATAGATATTACCTTGCTAGCAATGATACAAAAAAAGAGTTAAAAAAATTTAATGTTCCAGATGAAAAAATTTTAATTTCAGGAATTCCTGTAAGAAAAAACTTCTTTAAGAAATTAAATAAAGATCTCTTAAAAGAAAAATATCATATGGATAAGGATAAACCTATTCTAGTTATTTTTGCTGGAACCTTTGGTGTTTTAAAAGACTTAACAAAAATTTGTAATTTAATAGATAATATCCCTGATCTTCAAACTATAGTAATTTGTGGATTAAATAAAAAATTATTTAAAAAGTTAGAGAAAAAAAATTATAAAAACATTAAGTTAATGCGTTATGTTAATGATATTCAGGAAATCTATGAAATAGGTGATTTAATGTTAACAAAACCAGGCGGAACAGTTTTAAGCGAAATAGTTCAAAAACATATTCCTTCAATTTTATACAATCCTACTCCTGGTCAGGAAAAAGAAAATGCACAAGTATTCGTTAATAACGGTGCAGCAATTGTAGCTTATAATCCTGAAGATGTTAATTTTTTTGTTAAACGCCTAATTAATGATAATAATTTAAGAGATCAAATCGATAGAAATTTAAAAAAATTAAATTTTGGAGATAGTAGTAAAATCATTGTTGAAGATTCTCTTAACTTTTTAACAAATTGGCAAACAAATTTAAAACAAGAAAATTAAAATGTTAATTAATATAGACAATTTAAATTTCGCTTATGGCGTTGATGATATTTTTAAAAATGCAAAGTTTTATCTAAAGGAAAAAGAAAGAGTTGGTTTAGTTGGACCTAATGGAATTGGTAAATCTACTTTTATTAAAATTTTAACAAACCAACTAGAACCAGATTCGGGAAATATTATAATTGATTCAAAAATTTCTATTGGACACCTGGAACAGGAAATTGACTTTGATCAAAATAAAACTTTAAATGATTTATTTAATAATATCTTTTATGACTATAGAAAAAAAGAAAAAAGATTGAGAGAACTTGAACAGTTAATATCTGATTCAAATCCAGGTGATTTAGAAAAACTTTATAAAGAATATGACAAATTACAGGAATTTAGTAGAAGAGAGAATATTTATAGTCACGAAAGTTTAGTTCGTGGAATGATTAATGGACTTGGTCTTAACAAAGATGATTTATTAAAACCATTTAAATCTTTATCCGGGGGAGAAAAAACTAGAGTTATATTAGCTATGATATTACTTCGCTCTCCTGACTTACTCATATTAGATGAACCGACCAACTTCTTAGATATTAAAACTTTAGACTGGTTAGAGAATACTTTAGTTAATTATAAAGGAAGTATTTTACTCATTTCCCATGACCGTTACTTCTTAAATAAAGTTTGTACACGTATAGTTGAAATTGAAGACTTTCAATTTAATAGTTTTCCAGGGAATTATGATAATTATGCTCAGGAAAAAGAAATACAACGAGCAGAACAGAATAAACTTTATATGTTAGCTTTAAAAGAAGTTGAAAGACAAAAGAAAATTATCAATCGATATCGTGATATTAACTCAAAACAATCCTCTAAACATGCACGTAGTAGAGAAATTGCTTTAAGTAAAATTCAGTTACCCAAGAAAATTGAAAGTAAAAAAGAAATTCTATTTTATTTTAAACCCAAAATTAGAAGTGGGGAGGAAGTATTAAGAGTAACCGACTTAACTAAAAGTTTTAATAATCAGGTTTTATTTACCAATATTAATTTTTTAGTTAAAAGACAAGATAAAATCGGAATTGTTGGTGATAATGGAATAGGAAAAACAACACTATTTAATATATTGAGGAAAAAGATTCAACCTGATTCCGGTAGGATTGAATATGGAGCAAAAGTTCATTATGCGTTTTTTGACCAGGAATCGAATGATTTAAAAGAATATTCAGATTTTAATTTAATAGACGTTATTAGAGAAAGTAATATTGATATGTCTGATGGGGAAATTAGAGATTTCCTAGCTACTTTCTTATTTACAGAAGAAGACGTTTTTAAAAAAGTTGGTGATTTGTCTGGTGGAGAAAAGGTTCGAATTAAATTAGCTCAAATTATGCTGACTAATGCTAATTTCTTAATTATGGATGAACCTACCAATCATATTGATATGGAAACAAAAGAAATTTTAGAAAATGTTCTCTTAAATTATCAAGGAACCTTATTATTTATTTCCCATGATCGATATTTTTTAGATAAAATCGCTGATCATATCTATGAATTTACTCCTAATGGAATTAATGAATATTTAGGAAATTATACTAATTATTTAAAGAAAAAAGAATCTAACAGTAATTCATATGAGACTCCTACTCTTCTAACTAAAACACAAAGACAAAAAAATAATAAAAAGTCGAGAGAGTTTAGACAAAATAAAACAAGACTTCAAAAAGAAATAAAACAAATAGAACAAAATTTAGAAGAAAATGAAGAAGTATTAGCTTATCTTGAAAAAGAGATGTCCAGTCCAGATTTCTATAAGAAGAATTCGAATACTGGTGAAATTATAAATCAATATAATCAAATTAAAAAAGATAATATTTTTTTAACTGAGCAATGGGAAAATTTATCATTAGAATTTGAAGAAATAGAAAAAAGTAGTTAGTAATACTAAGGTAAGTATTTCCAACTACTTTTAAGATCCTTCGAGCATAGCCTTTGGAGTTTTTAGCATTATTTCTAAATCTAATAATGGAGACCAGTTTTCGATATATTCTAAATCAATATCAATTCTTTCTTTAATAGAAGTATCTCCTCTATAACCTCTAACTTGAGCTAAGCCCGTTATTCCTGGTCTAACATGATGCTTTATCATATAGTTTGGTATTGATTTCTTATATTTATCAACCCAATAAGGTAGTTCAGGACGGGGTCCAATTAAACTCATATCACCTTTTAGAACATTAACTAGTTGAGGTAATTCATCTATTGAATATTTTCTGATAAAAGAACCAAATTTTGTTTTTCTTGGATCATCTTCAACCGTCCAACCTGTTTTACCATCATCTGGTTGATCCACCCGCATACTTCTAAATTTATAGATAGTAAACTCTTTTCTATTCTTTCCCACACGGTTTTGTTTATAAATTATTGGACCTGGTGAAGTTAATTTAACTCCTAAAGCTGTTAATAATAGTATTGGAGAGGTTATTATTAAACCTATTGTTGAAATAATAATATCACCAAGTCTCTTGAAGCCAGCTTTAAATGGATCATCTAAAGGGATATAACGAGTATTTATTAAAGGAATCCCATCAAGCTCATCAATATAACTTTGAGAGCTATGTAATAATTTAATATAATCTGGGATAACCTGTGTTTTAACTCCCTGTAATTCACATACATCTATTACTTTATTTATCTTTTCATAACTATTATTTGGTAAAGCAATTACTACTTCATCTATAAAATTTGTAGCCAGAATATTTTCTAAATCATTAGTTTTACCAAGAATCTTAATATTATCTTTTTTTTCTTTTGAATAATAGTCATCAATATAACCCACGATATTGTAACCTAATTGTGGCTCAGATTGAATTTTTTTAACAAATGTTTCTCCTACTTTACCTGCTCCTACTACAATTACATGTTTTAGATTATAACCACGTCTCCTAAATTCCCTTAAAACTTTTCTAACAGTAAACCTTTCAATTATTAGAAAGACGTTTGATCCGATATAAAAGAATCCCAACATTAAACGAGAATAATTTATATCTTTAGTAAAATATAAATAAGTTACTGTAATCATTATTCCAATTGTATTAGCAGCAATAATATAAATAGCCTCTCTTAAAAATCGGACTTTTCTAAATGGCTTATATAATCCTAAAATAAAGTAACAGATAAAATAAACAGGAATGATGAACACTAGCAAATGAAAATAGTTCAGGAAATTCATTATTCGAGGTCCATCGTGAAAAAAAGGAGAAACAAATCTTAACCAATAGGCTAAGAGTAAAGCCAATGAAACCACAATCATATCTAAAATTATCTGGATTGCGTTAAAATAGGTTTGATTTGCTTTAATCATAAATTTCTTACTTTAATAAATTAATTACAGAGGTTTCTGCAATTAATTTTCTTTTTTTACATTATTTTTTAATCGAGCTAATGATTTTAATGATTTTGTACCTGATTTAACTAGTAAGTT
Organism: uncultured Eubacteriaceae bacterium; assembly: GCA_947625175.1. Taxonomy (GTDB): domain Bacteria; phylum Bacillota; class Clostridia; order Eubacteriales; family Eubacteriaceae; genus CANRHG01. The sequence goes on from CANQNI010000023.1 coordinate 9,373, forward strand.
TACCAATTTAGGATATTTTTCCTGATAATGTTTATCATAAAAAATTAACATTGAATCATAAAAAGCATCAAGTACTTTTGGATTGGCTTTACCATCCCAACTAGCTTTTTTAAAATGAGTAATTTCACTAACAGGATGATAAATAATTCTAAATCCTGCTTCCTTAATTCTATAACACCAATCTATATCTTCTCCATACATAAAATATTCTTCATCTAAACCACCAACTTTTTCATAAACATCACGTCTTAACAGAATAAAAGCTCCAGTAATACAATCCACTTCGGTAGTTGTATCCTCATCTATGTAGGTTAAGTTATAAGAACCAATGGTTGGGCTTTTCTTAAAAATTGAATCTAATTTTAAAGTATGAAATAGACTGTTTAGAGGAGTAGGAAAACTTCTTTTACATGCAGGATCTAATTTTCCATCACCTAGAACAACTTTACATCCAAGAACATCATAATCTTCATGCTTATCTAAATAATCTAAACACTTTTGTAAAGTATCAGATTGAATAACAGTATCAGAATTTAATAAAAGAATATAATCTCCCTGGGCTTTTTCTAATCCAATATTATTTGCTTTGGCAAAACCTTCATTATCATTGTTTAGAATAATATCTACCTGAGAATTATCCTTATAGAATTTTTTTAATTTTTCTCCGGATTTATCAGGCGAATCATTATCTATAACAATAATTTCTCCATTAATATTCGAAAATTTTAAAGCTTCAAGTACTGAATCTATACATTGTTGAGTATAATCAAAAGTGTTGTAATTAACTATAATTATCGAGATTTTCATACATCCTCCTTAATTGAGTTAAATAAACTAATAATCTCTTTAGATTTAGTAGCTTTAAAAATTTCTTTTCTTAATAGGCTTGCTTTAGGTAATCCTTTTGAATAAGCTGCTAATTGTTTTCGTAAGGCAACAATCATATGGTCAGTATTATTAAATTCCTGAGCTAGTTTAATGTGCTTTAGAGTAAATTCAATTCTATCATCAATAGTTAATTCATTATAATCATTAAACCTTAAAAAGTCTTTAATTTGCTTGAAAATCATCGGGTTATCTACTGCAGAACGTCCTATCATTAAGTTTGTAAATCCACGATTAATAGCTTCTTGAGCTTTTTCAGGTGATGATATATCCCCAGATAAAACAACAGGGATATTCACTTTATTTAAAATACTCTCAGCTATATCCCAATTTGCCTTACCAGAATAAAATTGTTCTCTACTTCGGGGATGAATCACTATTCGGTCAGCTCCATTATCTTCAATTACCTGAGCTATTTCTAATCCAATATTTTGATTTAAACTAAAACCTGTTCGTGTTTTTACAGATAACGGAACTTCTGAAACAGAACGAATTGCTGAAACACATTGTCCCAGTAAATCAAGATTCTTAAGTAAGGCAGAACCGTCTCCATTTTTAACAATTTTTGGAGCTGGACACCCTACATTAAATTCAAGAAACTTATACTGAATTTGACCATCTTTTCGTTTAACTTCTAATTTATCAACTACGGATTTTAGAATTTCTGGTTCAGAACCAAATATTTGAATTCCAAAATTCTTTTCAATTTTATCAGTTTTAATTAAGTCAAAAGTTTTCTTATCTTTATAGTATAGTCCTTTAGCACTAACCATCTCGCTGGTTGTATAATCAGCTCCATATTCTTGAGCTAATAAACGAAATGGCAGGTCTGTATAACCTGCCATTGGAGCTAAATATAAATTTATATCTGAAAACTTATTTGAATCATTTACTTTTATTTCTTTTTCGATTCTTTTTGTTCTTTTCATAAATTAATTTAAGACCTTTTAATGCTAATTGTGGATCATAAACATCTATAATATCTGAAGCATTATAAATCATTCGACCGTATCCACCAGTAGCAATTACTCTAATTGAATCATCCCCTATTTCTTTTTTCATTTGATTAATAATATGTTCTGTTAATCCTAAATATCCATAGAACAATCCAGCTTGCATACTACTAACCGTATCTTTTCCAAGAACACTACTAGGTTCAATAATTTCAATATTCGGTAATTGAGCTGCATTTTTAAAAAGAGCATCAGCAGAAATTTGAATTCCAGGGGCTGTTACTTTAGCACACATGCAACCATTTTGATCTATATAGTCAAAAGTAGTTGCAGTTCCAAAATCAGCGACAATTATATTGCCTCCCTCTAAATCATAAGCAGCTACAGCATCAATTATTCTATCAGCTCCTACCTCAGTTGAATCTGCTAAATGAATGGGTAATCCGGTTTTTATTCCTGGCTCAACAATTAATGGTTTTAATTCAAATAATTTAATTATTCCATTAACTAGTGAATGCATCATATTTGGAACTACGGAAGCTATTACAACACTATCTACATTTTCTGGTTCTAAATTAATATCTTTTAAAAAACCCCGAAGGACTACTGCATATTCATCAGAAGTTCTCGGGGTCTTAGTCATAAACCGCCAGGAATCAACTAATTGATCGTCTATATAAATTCCACATTCTGAGTTTGTATTCCCGACGTCTATAACGAGAATCGTATTTTCTAGATTCATTTTATTTTACTTAAGAATTTTTCAATATTAACAATAACTCTGGTATGTTTGCCATCTGCTACAGTTTTATTAGAATCTTCTACAATAAAATTAAAACTATAGATTCTACTACTTTCTTTCTTTTGTTCTAACTTTATAGTAATTAAACTACCTAACTTACTTGGAGCTTTATGATTGATTAATAATTCAGTTCCAACAGAAGTTTGATCATCAGGGAGTATATCTTCTAATGAACGATAAGCTAGACGTTCTATCCAAATTGCTATTTGTGGTGTTGCCAAGACTTCTAATCCACCACTTCCTAAAGCTTTAGCAGTAAAATCTTTTGTTACATTATATTGTTTTTTTATTATAGTAGAATGATTCGTTAATTCCATTTAATTTCCTTCGATTATCGGATTTCTTGGTTTATTTAAGAGATCTTTTAATTTACTTTTATTTTCTTCTTGAGAATTACTTTTATTAGTATCTGTTTCAGTAACTTCTTCTATTACTTCGGCTTCCTGAATATCACCTTCATGATAAATTCTTTTGAATTCTTCACCACTCATAGTACTTTCTTTTAAAAGTGTTTCTGCAACAGTAATTAAGGTATCTTTTCTTTCTTCTAAAATACTTACTGCTTTTTCAAAGGAAGAATCCACAATACCACGAATTTCATTATCTATAATGGAAGCGACTTCTTCTGAATAATCCCTTTGAGTTCCCAGATCTTTGCCTAAGAAAACTTCACCATTGTCATTACCAAACTTCATTGGTCCTAAGTGTTCACTCATTCCCCATTCAGTAATCATTTTCTTAGCTATCTGAGTAGCTCTTTCAATGTCGTTAGAAGCACCAGTACAAATATCTTCCAAAGCAACTTGTTCTGCTGCCCGTCCGCCAAGTAAACCAGCTATTCTATCCAATAATTTACCTTTAGTCATATGTTGACTATCATCCATTGGGAAAGAAATGGTATAACCAGCAGCCATTCCTCTTGGTATAATAGAAATTTCTCTAACATCTTCACCATTATGGAGATATTCCATAACTATAGCATGGCCAGCTTCATGATAAGCTGTAATTCTCTGATCATCTTCAGTTACTACTCGACTCTTCTTTTCTGGACCAGCTACCACTCTCTTGATAGCTTCTTCAAGTTCTTCCATTGTAATAACTTTTTTCTTGGCTCGAGCAGTTAATAAGGCAGCTTCATTCATAAGATTTTCTAAGTCAGCTCCGGTAAAACCAGGAGTTCCTTTAGCAATTACTCCTAAATCAACTGATGAATCAATTGGTTTGTCTTTCTTATGAACATCAAGAATAGCTTCACGGCCTTTAACATCAGGAACACCAACAGTAACTTGTCTATCAAATCTTCCTGGTCTCAGTAAAG
>CANQNI010000024.1 GCA_947625175.1 uncultured Eubacteriaceae bacterium
ACCCATATTAATAGCCATAATTATATTCATGTTATCTGTTGCAGAAGAAATAAAAATGATAGGAACATTTGAAATTTCTCTTATCTTTTGACACCAGTAAAATCCATCATAATAAGGTAAAAATATATCTAAAAGAACGAGATGTGGTTTAAATTCTTTAAAGATTTCTATTATATTTTGAAAATCTTTTACTATAAGAATTTTCATACCCCATTTTTCAAGATGTTTTTTTATACTTTTAGCGATTGATAAGTCGTCTTCGATTATTAATAATTTTTCCATAATAAAAAAGATCATCCTTTAGATGATCTACAGATAATTAATATATCACAACTGGATAATTAACAGCTATATTATTATTTAAGGTTTGTCCCATTGATTCAGGAACATCAATATCTCCATCAGTCCCCTGATTGGTATAAATACTTCCACCAAATTGATTTCTCCAAGAAGCACTTTCAAAGCCAAAAGAGTCAGTATAAGGGAACCAATAATGCACTGTCATATTTTGAGATGTTCCATTAGGTAACCGAACTATTAAATTAGCATTTTGATTTTTTGATTTGATAAAAAATAAACCTGTTGCTGTTCTTTGATTTGTACTTGCATTTCCCGAAACTATTGTTGAAGAACTAACTAAAGAATTGTTTCTATAAAGCCACATTGTTTGATTAGCTAAAGAAACCTCTATATAATTACCAGTTAACTGATTTCCTGGTATATAGAGTCCATTAGCTTGAGCCCAGATAGGTTCATCTATAACAGTTGTTCCATTTAAAATTTGATCATTTAATTGGGAGGCTTCTGATTGCTGATTTAAAATAAATCCAGCATTATTGTTCGGAAAAGTATAAGTATTTCCGGCAGTCGATTTAAAATTATAATTTCTTCCATATGTATTGAATTGAGCAGCTAATGAAGCAACATAATTATCTAATTTCGAACCATCTAAACTAACACCATCTTCATTTGCAATTAACCAAGTATTAAATCCTTCTTTATTTAAAACTACTGGAGTTCCAGGAAAGTTAATAGTAATCTGAGCTTCAATAGCAGTATTTAATTTATTTAGATTACTTTGCATTATAGGACTATTTTCAGTTAAATCTGCTTCCAAATATAATCCATCTTGGGCAAGATTGATTGTTGATATATTATTAACTAATGCATTCTCTATAGCCTTTTCTAATTTTGGTACATTAGGTTGAGTTCCTAATTGCGAAGGAATAATCGAAAATTGGTTTCCATCATAATAAAAAGAAGCATTAATAGGTTGAGTGATATCCCGCCCACTTACCAGAGATAATCTATCAACTGACATTTTAAGTAAATCTTTATTTATAGAATAAGCCGTTGTAAAATCATTATAGTCTGGTATTATAAAATCAAATGGCCATAATAATCGATTTTGTTTTCTGAGTAAACTAGTCAATTGAGTAATATCAATAAATTCTAGCCCTACCTCTCCCCCACTTATTTGATTCATTTCATCATTAGAACCAATAATAGTAACTTGACGATTAAGGGCAGAGTTATTTAAAGTTTCTACAGCTTGTTGATCAGTTTGGCCTCCTACATTAATACCATTAATATAAGTACCTGGAACGAAACGATTCCATAAATAAATTATTCCACCAAAATAAATTAATAGAATTGAGCCAAGAATTATTCCCGAGATTATTAAAATTCTTTTCTTTTTCTTTTCTTTTTCTTGATATTCCTCTGATTCTGGATTTGGATTATTACTTTCTTCAACAGAAAATTCATCAGCTTCTAAAAAAGCTGAATAACTAGTTGTATCAATATTTTCCTGTATTTCTTCTTCTATGATTTTAGTATTTGATGTATCCTCATTAATATTTTTATTCATAATCTAATTTTATTATTTATCTATTTAATCAATATTAATTAACGAAATGTTTCAAAATTATGTGAAAAAACATTTTAAAAAGGTAAATATTAATTAAGAAAAAACGGAGGAAAATAATGTTTAAAAATATTCTAGCTATTTTTGCTAATATTGGAATAATCTTTTCTTTAATATTTTCAATAGGAGATGCTAAAATACATCATCGCAATGGATTATTACCAAAATTAGGTTTAATTATCAGTGTTTTAAGTCTTGTTTATCATATTCTTTCAATTTTTAATAAATCGAAAGAAGTTGATCATGAAGATCAAATGTTAGATAAGTTATTTTAGCCGAATTAGTCGGCTTTTTTTATTCCTGATAAGATATAATATTCAGATGTATCGACCATAATATCAATATTAAAATTTTCCCGAAATGCTTTGGCTTCTTGATTAATATCTTTTAAAGTAATACTTATATTTTTTTGATTAATTGTTTGATGGCGTTTGTTAATAACTTCTTTTGATTCTGAATGAGCCAGAACGAATCTTCCATTATCTTTTAATGAATTATATAAAGTTCTAATAAATAAATCTTTATCTAAAAAATGCGGATAAGCAGAATAGCAAATTGAATAATCAAAACCTTTAAAATTACCAGATAAAAAATCTTTATTTAATAACTCAAGATTCTTATAATTAAATTTGTTTGAAGCAATTTTAATCATTTCTTCTGAAGTATCAATTGCTACTAATTTTCTTGGTTGATATTTCATTAAAAAATCAATTAAAATCCCTGTTCCTGTTCCAATATCTAAAATTAAACCATTTATTGGTACATTAGTTATATTAAGAATTGTCTTAATTTTTTCTTTATCTGGTCTATGCATGTTATCCCAATTAGGAGCCAGATGATTAAAATAATCTTTAATTGTCATTAAGTATAAATTTTTATTAAGAAGTTTATAAGATAAACATTAGCTACAATAAATGAGGCTAGAATCAATAGAAGTTCTTCAGTTACAATAATAATTCGCATTGTTTCGATTATGTCATTGATTTTAAGCGGATATTTATCAATACCTATTTGAATTCTACTAGAAATAGTTCCATCATAATTATTAGTTCCCCCTAGTTTTATTTGTAATAATCCAGCGATAGCAGCTTCCGCATGACCCGCATTAGGACTAATATGTTTAAACCGATAATTTTCAAAAATCAATAGGGCTTCTTTTAAGTTATACCCAATTAAACTTCCGGCATATAAAATTAAAACGGATCCTAATCGAGCTGGAATAAGATTTATCCAATCATCCAATTTAGCCGGATAATACCCGAATTCTTTATAAGGTTCATAATTATGGCCTACTACTGAATCCAAAGTGTTAATAGTTTTATAAATATAAACAACAACTAATGGATTCAACACAGGAGTAAATTCAAATAGAAATAAACCTATTAACATATAGAATAAAGGAGCAATTATTTCATCAATAGCATTATCAGCTTCAGAATCAATTATAGTTTTTATTAATTCTGTTCTATTTAATGTTTCGGTTTTTCTTCCTATAATTTTAGCAGTATCTTCTCTAGCTTTTATAATATCATTATTTTTTAAATCACTCTTTACAAGTTTTCCATTTAAAAAAATAGTTTTTTCGGATAAAGCTGTTGATAAAAACCATAAATTAAAAAGAATATAATAAATAAATCCTAATGATTTAAATAATAATTGTAAAGAATAAAAAACTGTTACTACTACTGTAATAGTAATTATTATTAAGATTAGTCCTTTAACTTTTCTAAATTTACCTTTGTTTAAAATCTTTTCCTGAAAATTAATAAATTTTTTTATTATAGTAATAGGATGTATAAGAAAGTAGGGATCACCTACTATAACATCTAAAATAGAAGAAAAGACTATTAATAAAAACCAAAGAATTGGTGTCATAGTTAATTCAATCATTTTATTAAGATTATTAAATATAATTTTTTTTAATTAATTATATATCACGATAACTAATTAAATAGTTAACCATATTATTTAAATCAGAAAAATGTTTAATACTACTACTTCTTCTTTTAGTTTCAATTATTATTGGAAAAACTTTATTTTCTTTACTTAATTTGATTTTATTTGAAAAGTCAGTAACATCATTATTACTATTTAGAACCATAAAACGAATATTAAAATTCTTAAAAACTATTTTGAGTGAATTCTCAATTAAATTATTATTGATGATTAAATGACTTTTATCAATATTCATTTTATTGAGAGCTCTATTTTTAAATTGAGATTTATTCAAATAAAAGAATAATCTATCTTTAGAAATATTATTCCAGGCAAAACAATTAAAAAAAGGAACTGTTAATAAAATATTTCCATAAACATTCGAAAGAGCATTAGCTGTATAACTTTGTGAATTAAAATAATAACAATTATTAACATTGGATACTTCATTATGATTAGTATAATAAATATATTCACATTGTAATTCTAAGGAAACATGTTTTGCCAAATTTGATAAATGAATATTTTTAGAATGATTAAAATCAATTATTCTATTAACCTTATTTTTTATCACATAATTTTTCAAATATGAATAATTACAATTCCCAAAATGAATAGGAATTTTGTAATCCAGGAGTTTTCTAAACGGACGAGAAGTTGAAAAATAAACAAAATTAATATTATAATTTATTAATTTTTCAGCTACTAATTTTGATTCTCCCGAGTCTCCTAAAATTATTTCCATAATTCCTCCTTTAATCGTTTACATTTTTTAGAAAAATTTATCTTGAAGTTAACTTGTAAAACAATAACTTGGAGAAAATTAAGAAATTAAGAAAATCGGGTGAATTTTTTTAAAATGAAATTAACAAGTTTTCTTTATCGGATGTCAAAGCTTTAATGATTTATTAGCAAAATCTTAATTTTATTTAAAATATTTTAATATTTACTAAGTTAATTTAGTAATATTTAAAATTATAAACGTTTAAATTAAATAAATTTCAGATTTTTAGTAAACTTTTTTAATATTTTTAAATAAAAAAACAGGATAAGTATCAAAATATACTTTCCTGTCTCTTATTTTTTATTAGCGATAATAATATAAACTGGATTATTAGCTTTAAATCTAGTTAAATTATGAATAATTTCACTTTTTGAAATATTTAAATTTATTATTTCAATATTATCAAAAAATTTTCGAAAATCCTGAATACAACGATAGCAATTTTCAAGTGTATTAAAAGTAGCTCCAATTTTTCCTTTTTGATCTAAATGATTATTACACCAGATAATAACATCTTCTAATTGTCTAGTAGCTCCACCTATAAAAATTCGATTAAAGGTCATTCTGTTATATAAATCAAGACCCTTTGGAGCTTCACCATAAATAACTTTAAGATTTTTTATACCAAGCCTTTTTTGATTTTCTTTAATGAGTTGATAAGCATCCAGATCTTTTTCAATAGAATAAACTTGACCATTATAAGCTAAGCGGGCAGCCTCTAAAGCTATTCCTCCAGATCCCCCACCAATATCTAAAATAATATCTTCAGGTTCAATCTCGAGTAAACTTAAAACTAATAAACGAGTTTCTCTTTGAGTTATTGGAATTTCTCTTGTTTTTGTTTCTTTAAGAAACTCTTCATCTCTAAATGGTTTATATGGATTTCGTTTCATATTAATATTCAAACAGAAGATAATTAACTTCTATAATAATTTCTTCTCTGACTCTATTATTATTTTATCAAGAATTGAGTTAAGGAGCTTAAACAATATTGAAATTATTAATATTTTCATTATTGAAACATAAATTTTCATAATCAAATAATCATTAAAACTTATAAATAAACAAAACCTCTTCTTATTTGTTATTTTTTTTCTGTTATTATTAAATTAACTATATTTCTTAACTTTATTTCACTATTTACTTAATAAAATTTCCAATTTTGAAAGGTTAAACAATGAGGATTTATATTCGAAGAAAACTTGAACGTTTAGTGGGTTATCTAGAAATAATTATAGCGATAGCGGTAACTTTAGTAATCGCTATATGTATTGGTAGTTTTGTAGTTCGAGTTGTTAGTGAACCTTTTGCAATACAGACAGCAGAGCGGTTTTATCAGTTTTTAGATGATGCCCTATCTCTTATAATAGGGATAGAATTCTTAAAGATGCTTATTATCCCTACATCTGATAATGTTATTGAAACATTACTGTTTGCAGTTTCAAGGCATATTATCTTAGATCATGGAACTGATGTAATGATTTTAGGTGTTTTATCGGTAGCTATTTTATTCTTAATCAAAAAGTATTTCCTTAGTGAATTTGATGAAATATCAAGTTATCACTTTAGAGGATCAACAACAGTTAATTCTGTTAATGCTACTATGCAATCTGATTTAATTCCGGATGAAGCAAATCAATCAATAGGACAATTTGTAGTTAATAGACTTAAAGAGGAAAACAAACCGGTAGAAAAAGGTTCTAGTATTAATATTGACGGATTCATTATTAGATTAGGAAGTTTAGATAAAATAACAGGACTACCAAAGAAAGTTTCAGTTCATCCTACAAATGAAACAGAAGAATCATCAGAAGATTTAAGTATAGTAGATAAAATAAAAAAAATTAGAGAAAATAAATAAATTAATTTTATTAATTCAAGGTATTTAATAATCTATTTAAATATTAATACCTTTTCTTTTTATCATTTTTTAATTTAAAAAAGAATTGGTTAATCTTATGATAGAATTCATTATTGTTATATTTTTTTAAAGAAAGGTTTTACATGTTTATAAAGATATTATTATTGGTAATTTTCTTTGGAGTAATGCTCTATTTTGGTTATTATTTTAGAAATACCGCTCGAAGTGTTAATGATTTTGTTATCGGAGGCCGAGAGGTTGGTCCATGGCTTACTGCATTCTCCTATGGAACCTCTTATTTTTCAGCTGTTGTTTTTATTGGTTATGCTGGACAATTTGGATGGAAATATGGAATTTCTGCTACTTGGGCAGGTATAGGAAATGCTTTAATTGGTTCTCTCTTGGCCTGGGTTGTTCTTGGAAGAAGAACTAGAATTTTAACTCAATATTATGATGCAGCAACTATGCCAGAATATTTTGGATTTAGATTTAATAATGAAAGTTTAAGATTAGCTGCTTCAGTTATAACTTTTGTTTTTTTAATCCCTTATACTGCTTCTCTTTACAATGGATTATCAAGACTTTTTGGATTAGCTTTTAATATTGATTATGTCTGGTGTATTGTTCTAATGGCAATTCTAACCGGAATTTATGTTATTGCTGGAGGTTATATGGCTACTGCTATGAATGATTTTATTCAAGGTGTTATTATGATCTTCGGTATTATTGCTGTAGTTTGGGCAGTTTTAAGCATTAATGGCGGCTTTATGACAGCTTTAGATACTTTATCCAGAGTCAATGATCCAGAAGTTTCTAATCAACTCGGTGCATTTACTTCATTTTTTGGACCTGATCCAATAAACTTACTAGGAGTTGTTCTATTAACTTCTTTAGGAACCTGGGGATTACCTCAAATGGTTAGTAAGTTTTATGCTATTAAAGATGAAGATGCTATTAATAAAGGGATGATAATTTCCACAATTTTTGCTTTTATAGTTGCTGGTGGTAGTTATTTCTTAGGTGGATTTGGTCGTTTATATAGTAATTCTATTGATATTGCTACTGATGGATATGATGCGATAGTTCCAACAATGGTTTCTGGCCTTCCTGATTTCTTAATTGCTATTATCGTTATTTTAGTCTTATCAGCTTCTATGTCTACTCTATCTGCTTTAGTATTAACTTCAAGTTCAACTCTAACACTAGACTTTATTAAAGGTAATTTCATAAAAAATATGGATGAGAAACAGCAAATCATTTGGATAAGAAGTTTAATTGTCTTATTTATTGCTATTTCATCATTTTTAGCAATTATTCAATATAGAAGTAGTGTTACTTTTATAGCCCAGTTAATGGGAATTTCATGGGGCGCTTTAGCTGGTGCTTTTCTTGGTCCGTTTATGTGGTCCTTATATTCAAAACGCATTACAGCTGCCTCTTGTTGGGTTAGTTTCATTTTTTCAGTAGTAGTTATGGTTGCTAATATAATTGTTCCTTCAATTTTTCCAACCTTACTTAAGAGTCCTATAAATTGTGGTGTTTTCTGTATGATAGTAAGCATAATCATAACCCCAATTGTTAGTCTCTTTACAAAAGCTCCTAATCAAAAAGAATTAGATAAAGCCTTTAGTGCATATAGAAAGAAAGTTCTAGTTGAAATTAAAGACGATTTAGGAAGAGAATAATTCTAAACTGATTTATGGATCAGTTTTTTAATAAAAAAGGATAAACCAATTCGGTTTATCCAATTTTTTCTATAGGACACTCCTATATTGAACTTGAGACTTTCTTTTTTGAGCTAAAGCTTGTCTCTTTTTTCTTTTTCGAGCCCTTTGTCTCTGTAAAACCCGTCTACGGTTTCTAACATAAATTAAACGCCATACGATTAAGAGAATAATTGTTATTAATACAAACCATATTAAAAAGGTTAAAACAGAATCTATCCATGTTTTAACTTTAGCTTTGGTAGAACTATAAAGAGGAATAAGTCTTTTAAGTTCTCCTTTACTAATTTCTAATTGTCCTACTTGGGTTCCAGGCTCAACGGATTGAACTAAAGTTAAATTATCATTATTTTGATTAGCAATATCTTTATTCCAGATGATATTAGTTTTTATATTTTCCTGTTCATCTTTTGGAACATAGACTTTTACTGGTGAATTAGCAGTAATATCCAAATTTTTCTTAGAAAACAGACTTGTGTTATCCAGACTAAAGGTCCCAAAATTACCACTTTCATCAGCTAAAGTTTTAAAGACATAATTTTGTTTTAAATCATTTGAAATAGAATTAATTTCGTTAGCTAAATTATTAGAACTATTCCCAGTTAAACAGCCAATAATTTTTGCATCATTTACATCTGATTCAAAAGCTATAATTGAATAATCATTATCTAAATTTGCTATATAAGCAATTTTATTAGCTGATGAATTATTAAGTGTTATATTTTTCTCCAGATTTTGTTCAGAACTTTCTTTTTCTGTATTTTCTGTGTCCTGCTGAATTAAGCTTTCCTGTTGATCTGTTTCATTATCGATTATTCCAGAATCAGTGATCTCTTCTTTACTATTTTTATCTTGGAGAATTTCTTCATCTTGAGTATTACTATCTTCTTCAGTTTTATTTTGTGTATCTGTTTTTGCTGTTAATAAAGGTAAAAATTGATTCTTAATCGGAATAGTTGGTGTTTCTATTTTTATATTAGTACTAGCTGATTCAGTTATTTGATTATTTTTAGAAGATTCCTGTTCTTGAGTTGTTATATCAGTTTCAGATTCTTCTGGTTCTTGTACCTTAACATTGCTTAATTTAATTGTATAATCAGTTGAACTTAAAATTCTTTTAACAGTTTCATTATTAAATAGGTTTTGAGTTAAAATTGCTAAATCTTGAATAGTACTATAATTATTTTCTTCATCATAACCAACAGGATTAGTAAAATTGGTATTGATTAAACCAATTTCTTTAGCTTTTTCATTCATTTTTTTAACAAAGGTTTCTGTTCCTTTTATTCCATCCCCCTTTGTTTCATTTAAAAGTTTAAGTCCAATATTATTAGCTAAAACTGTAGCTCCGTCGTAGCTTCCATTTAGTAAAATTGAATATAGTAAATCCTGGTAGGTTACTTCTTGTCCTTCTTCAAATCCTGTTATATTAATATCATTTGATAAATCATTGACTTCACTACCAACAGTTACTTTTCCACTTAATTGAGTTCCAATTACATCTAAAGAAACTAATACAGTCATCAGCTGATTCATTTCAGCAGGATTTATCTTCTCTTCCCCACCCTGGTTTAATATAGTATCCTGACTATTATTTTCAATTAGAAAAGCACTTTCTCCCTCAGGTAGTTCAATTGATTTACCGAAAACAATGCTTATACTAGTGTTTATATAGATTAACAATATTAAAACACTTACTAAAATGAACTTTTTCTTTTTCATAATTATCTCTTAAATCGTATTCGCTAAGGATAGTATCATAATGATGTATCCGAATTTTTTCGAATTTGTATTATTAAAAATTAAAAAATAAAAGAAAACTTAATAATAAATAATAAGACAAGAAAAAATAATAGAATAAATTAAGATAAAATTTCTTTAAGATATAAAAATTAAATTTATTAGATTTTGAATAACGAAATGTAATAATAATTAAGAGAAAAGAAAACTGACTTAGTTAGATAATTAACCAAGTCAGTAGATTTACAATAATTAATCTTCAGTATTTTCTACAGCTGCTTGTGCTGCTGCCAGACGAGCGATAGGAACTCTAAATGGTGAGCAGGAAACATAATCAAGACCTACTTTATCAAAGAATTTAATTGAGTTAGGATCTCCACCGTGTTCACCACAAACTCCCATATGAATTTCTTCATTACCCTGATGACCTAATTTAACACCGGTTTCAACTAATTGTCCAACACCTTCCTGATCGATTGAAGCGAATGGATCTACCTGATAGAATCCTTTTTCTTTATATTCTTCAATAAATTTACCAGCATCGTCTCTAGAATAACCAAAGGTCATTTGAGTTAAGTCATTAGTCCCAAAAGAGAAGAAATCAGCATCTTCAGCAATTTTATCAGCAATAAGAGCAGCTCTTGGAATTTCAATCATTGTACCGACTTTATATTCGATATCACTACCCTTTTCTTTTTTAACTTCTTCAGCTGTTTCAATTACTGTTTGTTTGGCATCTTCTAATTCTTCAGTCATACCTACTAGCGGGATCATGATTTCTGGTTGAATATCAGCACCAGTTTCTTCAGCAACTTCAATAGCTGCTTCCATGATAGCTCTAGTTTGCATAGCTGCAATTTCAGGATAAGTTATAGCTAGACGAACTCCTCTATGACCAAGCATAGGGTTAAATTCGTGTAAAGAATCGATATTAGCTTTCATTTCTTCAACGGTCATTCCCATATCATTTGCTAATGCTTCGATATCTTCTTCTTCAGTTGGTAGGAATTCATGTAAAGGTGGGTCCAGTAAACGAATTGTTATTGGTTTTTCCTTCATGATTTCATACATACCTTTGAAGTCTTCCTTTTGCATTGGTTCAAGTTCTTCTAAATATTTTTCTCTAGTTTCTTTATCTGGAGATAAAATCATACGACGAACAGCTGGAATTCTTTCTTCATCAAAGAACATATGTTCTGTACGACAAAGTCCAATACCTTCTGCCCCAAAGTCTAGAGCCTGTTGAGCGTCTCTAGGTGAATCAGCATTTGTTCTGATCTTGAGATTTCTGATTTCATCAGCCCAATCCATGATTGTACCAAAGTTTCCGGATAATTCTGGAGCCACTGTTTTAATTGAACCATCATAAACTTTTCCGGTAGTACCATCAATAGAAATAAAATCACCTTCTTTATAAACCTTATCACCAGCAGTCATTGTTTTATTATCTTCATCAACAACTATTTCTTCAACACCGGCTACGCAGCAAGTACCCATACCACGAGCAACAACAGCAGCATGAGAGGTCATACCACCACGAGAGGTAAGAATACCATTAGAAGCGTGCATACCTTCAATGTCTTCAGGTGAAGTTTCTTTACGAACTAGAATAACATCTTCTCCATTTTCAGCAGCTTCTTTAGCTTCATCAGCTGTAAAATAAATTTTACCAGTTCCAGCTCCGGGTGAAGCAGCTAAACCTTCAGCTATAACAATACCTTCTTTTAATGCTTCTTCATCAAAAGTTGGATGTAGTAACTGATCTAGGGCTTTAGCTTCGATTCTGGTCATAGCTTCTTCTTTAGTAATAGAACCGTCATTAACCATATCAACAGCAATCTGTAAAGCAGCCGGAGCAGTTCTCTTACCATTACGGGTTTGAAGCATAAATAAACGACCATCATCAATTGTGAATTCCATGTCCTGCATATCTTTATAATGATCTTCAAGTTTTTGTGCTGTTTCAGCAAACTGATCATAGATTTCAGGCATTTCTTCTTTTAAACGATCTATCGGTTCTGGTGTTCTAATACCAGCAACAACGTCTTCACCTTGAGCGTTGATGAGATATTCACCATATAATTTATTTTCACCAGTAGCAGGGTTTCTTGTAAAGGCAACACCAGTACCAGAATTGTCACCCATATTACCAAATACCATACTTTGAACATTAACAGCAGTACCGTAATCGTGTGGAATTTCATTTAAATTACGATAAGCAATAGCTCTTGGATTATTCCATGATTTAAATACGGCTTCAACAGCTTTCATTAATTGTTCTTTAGGTTCTACTGGGAATTCTTCTCCAGTTTCTTCTTTAACAATAGCTTTATAACGGTCGACAACTTCCTTTAAATCATCAACGGTTAATTCTGTATCATATTCATATCCTTCACGTTCTTTAATATCATCAAGAACAGCTTCAAATTTATTTTTATCTATTTCCTGAACAACATCACCAAACATTTGAATAAAACGACGATAAGAATCCCAAGCGAATCTTGGATTTCCTGATTTTT
Organism: uncultured Eubacteriaceae bacterium; assembly: GCA_947625175.1. GTDB lineage: Bacteria > Bacillota > Clostridia > Eubacteriales > Eubacteriaceae > CANRHG01. The sequence continues at coordinate 12,491 of CANQNI010000024.1, forward strand.
TAGCTAAAGCTTCAACGGTAGTATTATTTAAACCTAAATTTAAAATGGTATCCATCATACCAGGCATAGAAATTCTAGCACCTGAACGAACAGATACGAGTAATGGATTTTCTTCATCGCCGAAACTCTTTCCAGAGATTTCGTTTAGTTTTTGCATACTTTCTTCAATCTGTTCGACCATTTCATCGGATAAAGTATTATCTTTATCAATATAGTCTAAACAAGCTTCCGTTGTTACAGTAAAACCTTGTGGTACTGGTAAACCCAGATTGGTCATTTCAGCAAGGTTAGCCCCTTTACCACCAAGTAGATTTCTCTGATCAGCGTTTCCTTCGCTGAACATATAAACCCATTTTTTTGACATTCATACCTCCAATAAATATGATTCAAGTATATTCTAATTTAGTCAATCGTTAGTATACCATAATGAAAAAAAATAAATGTAGATAAAATCTTGATTTATTAATTAGTTTATAAAATTTTATTTAGAAATGATTTAGTTCGTTCCTGTTGAGGATTATGGATAACCTGTTGCGGGGTTCCTTCCTCACAAATAACGCCTTCATCCATAAAAATTACTCTATCAGCAACTTCACGGGCAAAACCTATTTCGTGAGTTACAACTATCATAGTCATTCCGTCTTCCGCCAGTTTTTTCATGGTTGAGAGAACCTCACCTACCAATTCAGGATCTAAAGCAGAAGTTGGTTCATCGAATAACATAATTTTTGGATTCATTG
>CANQNI010000025.1 GCA_947625175.1 uncultured Eubacteriaceae bacterium
AAGTTTTAAAGATATTAATTCTTTAACACAAGATCCTGAAGCTTATAAAGAAGTAATTGATTTATTAGTTGAAAAAACCAAAGACTTGGGAGCCACTAAAGTAGTTTCAACTGAATCAAGAGGTTATATCCTAGGTTGTCCTCTAGCTTATGCCTTAGGTATTGGCTTTGTTCCAGCCAGAAAACCAGGTACGCTCCCAGGAGAAATTATAAGTGAAGATTATAGCCTTGAATATGGAACTGATTCAATTGAAATGCAGAAAGATAGTATTGAAGAAGGCGATAAAGTTATTATTATTGATGACCTTCTGGCTACTGGTGGGACCTTAAAAGCAACTTCAGACCTGGTTGAAAAACTAGGTGGGGATATTGTTTCTGTTTTAACTTTAATAGAATTAACTGATTTAAAAGGAAGAGAATTACTTAAAGATTTACCATTCGATAGTTTTATCCAATATAACATTTAAAAAAGAAGTTTAAAGAAAGGAGGGAAAGCTATGATTGATAATGTCTCTATTGATAATCAAGTAAAAGAAATTATTCAAACCGTTCATTCTAATTATCCAGACAGCCCAGTTGATATGATAGAGAGAGCTTATCAGCTGGCTAAGAAAGCTCATGGTGACCAGAAAAGGAGATCTGGAGAACCATATATAGTTCACCCAGTGGCAGTAGCTTATATTTTAGCTAATTATCATATGGATGCTGAAACAATTATAGCTGCTCTCCTTCATGATGTTATAGAAGATACAGCCTATACCTATGAAGATATTAAAGAGTTGTTTAATGAACAAATAGCCTATATGATCGAAAGTGTTTCTAAAATGACTCGACTCAGTTATCAATCAAAAGAAGAATCTCAGGCAGAGTATATCCGTAAGATGGTTCTATCTATGTCAAATGACATCCGAATTATTCTTATAAAACTTGTTGACCGACTCCATAATATGAGAACACTTGAGTATATGTCTACAGCTAAACAGATTGAAAAATCTAAAGAAACTATGGATATTTATGCTCCAATAGCCAATCGCCTTGGGATTCAATCTATCAAGTCAGAATTAGAAGATTTAGCTTTTCAGTATTTGCAACCTAAGGAAGCAGCTGAACTTGAAAGTAATGTAAAAAAACGTTCAAAAGTAGGAAAAAATTATATTGATCGAATAGTTAAAAAAATTCAACGAATTTTAAAAGATGCTAACATAGATGCTCAGGTTTATGGTAGAAAAAAACATCTCTATAGTATTTACCGTAAGATGCAGCAAACTGGAAGAACATTAGATGAAATCTACGATTTGTATGCTATTCGAATTATTACTAAATCAGTTGAAGATTGTTATCTGGCTTTAGGGGTAATTCATACTAACTTTAATGCTTTACCAAATAGAATGAAAGACTATATTACTAGTCCTAAAAACAATGGTTATCAATCTTTTCATACAACAGTTCTTGATTCTAAAGGTTCTCCATTTGAAATTCAAATACGAACTGAGGAAATGCATGAAAAGGATGAGTATGGTGTAGCAGCTCACTGGAAATATAAAGAAGGTAAAGGTCAAAGTAAAGGAAGAGAAAAACGATTCGAAGAAGGTATTGCCTGGATCAGACAGTTAATCCATTGGTCTAATGAAATAGATAACGCCTCTGAATTTGTTGAAACAATGAAAGTGGATATCTTAAATGAAGAGGTTTATGTTTATACTCCTACTGGGGAAGCAATTGAACTTCCTAACGGGTCTTGTCCTATAGATTTTGCTTATAAAATTCATACAGATATTGGCAATCAAATAGTTGGAGCTAAGGTCAATGATAAAATTGTTCCACTCAATTATCAATTAAAATTAGGGGATATCGTTACTATTTTAACCAGTAAAAATTCTAATGGACCTAGAGAAGATTGGTTAGATTTTGTTAAATCTAATCATGCCAAGACAAAAATTAAACAATATTTCAAGAAAGCTAATCGAACAGCAAATATTGCTTTAGGTAAATCAACATTAGAAGATGAACTTAAGAAACTGGGAGACATTTCTGATGAACTTCTTACCAAAGATCATCTTGAAAAGCTGGCTAAATCCTTTAATTATAGTTCTGTTGATGAATTATATATTAATATTGGAGTCTCCTCAATAAAAATGGGGACTATTTTAAATAAACTAGAAATCTTATTCCCAAATTTATTTAAAAATGAAGAACCAGAAGAACCAGTTTTATCTTTACCAACTCATAGGTCTAAAACAGACATAATTGTCGCTGGTGAAACAGGAATTAAAACTCATTTAGGTCAATGTTGTCATCCTATTCCAGGAGATAAAATTGTAGGATTGATAAATTCAAATCATGGTATAACAATTCATCGAACAGATTGTGAAAATATTATGAGTGTTTCAAATCCTGACCATTTAGTAGATGCTCAATGGGAAAAAGATTTAGGAAAAACTAAATATTCTGCTGATTTATTTATTGAAACATTTAATAAAAAGGGAAGTATGGTAGATATTTTAAAACCATTTTATGATTTAAATCTATCTATTATTTCAACTAATTCTAGAACAGTTAACAATAGTGATTTATATAATATCAGTTTTGAAATAAATAATGCTAGAATTCTTTCCCAACTAATTAGTAGATTAAAAAAAGTACCTGAAGTAATTAAGGTAAACAGAAATTAATGAGAGCCGTAATTCAACGAGTCAGTCAAGCTAATATTTTAATTGATCAGAATGAAAAGAAATCTATTGGAAAAGGTCTAGTAGCTTTTATTGCTGTTAAACCAAATGATACGAATGAAGATTTGAATTATATTAAATCTAAACTATTAAATCTCCGAATTTTTGAAGATTCAGAAGGTAAAATGAATTTATCAGTTAAAGATGTAAATGGAAGTTTAATGATAATTTCCCAATTTACTTTATACGGAGATTGTAGAAAAGGCCGTCGTCCAAGTTTTATTCGTTCCGGTAAACCTTCCGAAGTTGAACCCATTTATAATAAGTTAATTGAAAGTATAGTAACTGAACCAATAGAAATTGTAACAGGAAATTTTCAATCCTACATGCAGGTTAATTTAACTAATGATGGTCCTGTTACTATTATTTTAGATAGTGAGAAAATTTTATGAGTAAAAATCCATTTAAATTAACACGTTTTGAAATTGGTGGTCTTTCAGGTTCAAATTGTTATTTGTTAGTTGATTCAGAAACTAATGATGGATATATTTTTGATCCCGGATTTGATGATCCTCGACTTTATGATTTTATTAAAGATAATAAGATTAATTTAAAGAAAATACTCCTAACTCATGGACATTATGATCATATTGGAGCAGTTCAAAAACTTAAAGATTTAACTGGAGCAGAAGTAGTAATTTCTAAAAAGGATGCTAAATATCTGGAAAATCCTGATTTAAATTTATCAAACTTTTCTGGAAATATAATAGAGCTTGAACCAGCTGATGTTTTAGTTGAAGATGGTGATAAGATAAACCTTAAAGATGATTACAATTTAACTGTTTTAGAAACTCCTGGTCATACTCCTGGAAGTATCTGTTTCTTAGGGGATGGTTATATGATTTCAGGAGACTTAATATTCCAAGATAGTATTGGAAGAACTGATTTCGAAGAAGGAAATTATCCTGATATGGTAAATTCTTTAAAAAGAATAATGCAGTTACCAGATTCAACTTTAATTCTACCAGGGCATGGTGAAATAACTTCTATAGAACGTGAAAAGAGATATAATCCTTTCTTAAAAAGTTTATGAAATTAAATGCTACTGAATTAGAAAAAAGAGTTATTAACGAATATTTACAACAATACAATTCTATTCATAAGTTTCCTAAATTTAATGAAATAACGGTTAAAAACAGAGGAAACAAAATTAATATTGAAACAGACGATAACTTTCATTTTGAAATTAAAAATCCAGAGACTTTTAATATTCTAACAGATGAAAGAGAACGTCTGATTTTTTATAACTTTTTTCAAAACTATTTTAATAAAGATTTAAATTGGGGAATCTTAAGTGGAGTTAAACCCGTAAAACTCTATCGTAAAATAGAGCGATTGGGTTTAAATGCTGAAAAAATTCTAGAAAAGAACTTTTATTTAAATCCTGAAAAAGTCAAAATACTAAAAGAAATTAATGAAATCCAAAGACCTTATTTAAATCAATTTTCTAATTCTAATCATATTAGTCTTTATCTTGGAATTCCGATTTGTCCTGCTAGATGCAGTTATTGTTCTTTTGTTTCAACTGTTTTAGATAAAAAAAGAATTTTACTTACTGATTATTTAAAACAACTAAAATTAGAAATAACTGAAACGGCTAAAATAGTTAGACAGAATAATTTAATTATTGACACTGTCTACATTGGAGGTGGTACTCCTTCAGTTTTAAATAGTTTAGAAGCAAGTGATTTACTAAATCAGTTATCAAACGAATTTGATTTAAGAAACCTAAAAGAATTTACTTTTGAAGCGGGTAGACCGGAAACAACTACTAAAGAGTTATTAACAGTATTAAAGGATAAAGGAATTAACCGGATTTGTCTTAATCCTCAGACGATGAATCAAGAAACCCTTTATAGTATTAATCGTAATCATACAGTTCAAGATATAACCGACAAATATTCATTAATAAAAGATTTAGGATTTGATAATGTTAACATGGATTTAATTGTTGGATTAAACAATGAATCTGAAGCGGATTTTAATAATTCGCTTGATCAGGTTATTCAGTTAGCTCCAGAAAATTTAACTGTTCACGATTTATCAATAAAACGTGGAAGTTACTTAAATGAAATAAATGGTAAAAATGTTAATAATTCCTATACTGAAAATTTTTTTAAATCTATTGAAAATAATTTAAAGGAAAATAACTACATTCCTTACTATTTATATCGCCAAAAATATACCATTGGAAACGGTGAAAATATTGGTTATTCAAAACCAGGAAAAGAAGGTATTTATAATATATTAATGATGGCTGAAGAACAGACGATTTTAGGTATCGGAGCTGGTAGTTCTGGAAAATTATATAATCAAAATACTGATCGTTTCAGTCATGTGTTTACTGTAAAGGATATTCGGACTTATAATCAAAGAGCTCCTGAAATAATTCAAAGAAAAATTAAAGATTACAAATCTTTTTTCGAGGAAAGAAAATGGAAGAATTAGGTAAAGTTATTTCAGTAAAAGGAAGTAAAGCTAAAGTTTTAATTAACAGACATGCTGCTTGTGGTGAATGTGGAGCGTGTCAAATTGGTAAGGAGAAGATGACTATGGAAACTTTAGCTGATAATAAAATTAATGCTAAACCAGGCGATGATGTTATGGTTTATATGAAGTTTATTAATGTGATGGTAGCTACTGGAATAGCCTATGGAATTCCGTTTTTATTTTTTATTGTTGGAATTTTAGTAGGCTGGTTTTTAGCACCATTAACTCATTTTGACCAGGTTATCTTTTCGTTTTTATGCGGAATTATTTTACTCCTTGTCTCATATGGTATTATTTATCTTTCAGAGAAAATGGGTTGGTTACGCTTAAAGTTTCAACCAATTATAACTAAACATGCTGAGAACCATAGTTTAAGTGAATAATAACTTTATTTATAGTATCTAATATAATTCAATAAAGTTTTAAATAGTGGAACAACATTTTAATTAAATTAATTTTATTCTCCCATTCAAAGAAGTCGGCACTTCAAACGATAACTTCGATAAGCGACGGGAGTATGTCACTAGATATGGAGATTATTCTATGATTATCTCAGTTCTCTTATTTTTAGTTGGTTTTATTTTTTTGATCAAAGGTGGCGACTGGTTTGTAGATGGTTCAATTGGAATTGCTAAAAGATTTAATATTTCAGATTTATTAATTGGAGCCACTATTGTTTCAATTGGAACTACTCTTCCTGAAGTTATGGTTTCAGCTTCAGCTGCTTTAACTGGACATGGTGAAATAGCTTATGGAAATGCTATTGGTTCAATTATTTGTAATACCGCCTTAATAGCAGCAACAACTCTAGTATTTTCTCCAGGGCCAGTTAAGACAAAGGCATTAAAAACACCTGTTCTATTTTTCTTTGGTACAGCAATATTATATGCTCTAGTAGCTTATTTTTACGGCTACTTTAGTCGAACAATTGGCGTAATTTTATTATTAATTTTTCTTAACTATATACTTATTACTATTAGACAAATGAGGGATAAGTCTTTAGAAAAGAATAATGAAGTTGAAGAACTTAGTAATCCAGTTGAACAATCACTATTAAAGGAAATAATCCTGATTTTATTAGGAGCTACTCTTATAGCTCTAGGTGCTAATCTATTAGTTGATAATGGAACAGTTATCGCTCAGTCTTTAGGGGTTCCTGAATCAGTTATCGCTTTAACTTTTGTAGCACTAGGAACTTCCCTTCCTGAATTGGTAACTGCTATTACTTCGTTAATAAAAGGACATGGAGCTTTATCTTTAGGTAATATTATTGGTGCCAATTTATTTAATTTAGTTTTAGTAAGTGGAGTTTCAATAACTTTATCTCCTTTTTCAATTCCTCAAAATTCAACAATTTTTGGATATAATGCTTCTTTACTCTTAGATTTCCCTATTATGTTTTTAGTTATGATAATTCTGGTGGTTCCAGCTTTGATAACTGGAAAATTAACTCGAATTCAAGGTTTGATTCTTTGGGCTATCTATCTAACTTATTGTATTGTTGAATTTGTTATGTAATAATATTTTTTTAAATAAAGTATTGACCAATATTTCCTGACATGTTAGTATTGATAAGCTTAAAATTTTGTTTTCAATATTATTTGAGAATCTTTAGATTGAACAATTCAGAAAAATTATGAAAAAATATTAACTGATTTCAAATTATCCATTCTAAATTTGGAATTGGGATTAGTTTTATCTATATATCTAACCTAATTTCGGATAATAAAGATAAAAGAATATCTTTTTAATTTTGGAATTGCTGAATCGTTTTCAGGATGGATTCAACTCTTATTAAATGTATATAGAAAATTAAAAAATCCTAAATTTTAAGTTTATTTCGTCTAATTGGCTAGGTGTAGCGCAGTTTGGTAGCGCACATGAATGGGGTTCATGGGGCCGGAGGTTCGAATCCTCTCACCTAGACCATTTTTTTCTGATTATAACTAAACTTCATACCTAAAATTGATCACTGTGACTATGCTTGGGGTGAATTTTCAAAAAAGTCATCTAATTTACTTGCTGCATTTTTATTCATTGTCATAGTAGAAGGTGCATATCTATTCATCGTAAAAGTGGCATCTGTGTGACCTAATCTTTCATGAATACTTTTATACTGATAACAAAAGTAAAACTAATAATAAAAAGTGTGTCTTAAATCATAAATCTTCAATTAATATCTATCCTCTTATCTAAACTTTTTTTCTCATAAAATATTTTGTATTTATCAAAAACTATATTCTTAATCATAATTACCTTATATTGATTTCGTGGACATAATAGAATTTAGAGTAATTTTTGATTAATTTTCAATTAATAAATTTGATTATACCAATTAAAATAAAATCCAAGTAAATACTGTTTAAAATTTTGTCTGTACTATCTTATATTTAGATTTGTTATTCTTATCTAATTTTTCTTTTCTATATTTATTTTCAAATAAATTACATTTGTCATAATACTTTTGTTTATTAAGGTAAAATAGTTGGGTATTAAATATTTAATTGGAAAAAAATAATTTTAGGAGTGAATATGTATAAAAGAAGTTTAACTTGGTTTAGCTTTATTTTAGTATTAATAATTGGTTTAACGTTATTTACTGCTTGTAGTTCAAGTAGTACTGACACTGCAAAAGAAGATACAGAAAAGGTTGCTGAAGAAGCTGATAAAACAGCAACAAGTATGGATGATAGTGTTAAAAAGGCAATTGATGATTTTAAAAATGATTATTCAAAAATTGAAACTGACGCTTCAACAGCAACAGGAGAAGATGCGGCAGCACTTAAATCTATTGCAGATCATGACTTAGAGGATATTGCTGATCTAGAAAAACATATCGATAAAGATGCCGAAGACGGAAAATTAACTAAAGATGTAGCTGATACAGCTAAAACGGATATTGATTCTCTTAAAACTAGTTTTACTGATATTAGTAAAAAACTCGAAAGTGCAGCAGCTGGAGCTACTGTAAGAGCAGAAGATTTAGCTGAAGGTAATGCCTTTTTATTAAAAACTAAAGATGATGTCGATAAAGAAGTTACTAAGTTAACTGATACAGTAGATAATTTTAAAACAAGAGTTGAAAGTGCTACGGCAGATGATAAAGAAGATCTAATAAGAGATGAAGAAGATTTTGAAACTCATATTGATCAACTAAAAAGTAGAATTGAAAGATTAACAACTGAAGGAACTTTAACTGAAGATGAAAAGAAAGCTTATGATGATACTATTGGTAAATTAAAAGATGATTTAACCAGTGCTAAAGAAACAATTGATAAATTATCATAATAAAATGCTTAGACCGGAGAATTCTCCGGTTTTTATATTTCTCTTCTTAAATTAAATTATAATTAATTATGTATAATTATTATAAATAAAAAGAAGAGAGGGAATCATGTCAATTACAGTTACTATTTTCTATACTGGGAAAGATAATAATGCAGAAAAGTTTGCTAAAGAAATGATTAAATCAGGAATAGTTCAAAAAATTAAAAATGAAGAAGGTAATTTAGGCTATAATTATTATATTTCTTTAGAAGATCCAAATACAATTTTATTATTAGATAGTTGGAAAGATCAAAAAGCTTTAGATGCTCATCATGCTTCCCCAATGATGGAAGATATTATGAATTTAAGAAATAAATATGATCTATCAATGAAAGCAGAAAGATATATAACAGATGAAGAAGGTTTTTCTGATAATGATAAAAAATTTATAAAAAATTAAAAATTTAATTATTTAATGAGTAAAGAAAGTAGAGAATTAAAAAGAAAAAGAATACGAAGAAGAAATATGATCTTGTTTTTAGTCATTATATTTGTAGCTTTATTAGTAACGGTCGGTTATTATCGTTCTAATGAAAGTCAAATATTAGTTCAAGAAGATTATATTAATTCCATTTCAGAAGATATTCTTTTAATTAAAGATACGAAATTCATTATATTAGATAATTTTTCAAGTAGTGATTTAAACTATCCAGAAGGAACCAAAGTAAGTGGATATGATGTTCTTACCAGCTCTCCTAAGGTTTTGAATCAAGATTTTTTAAACAATAGAATAACTTCGCTCCAAAATTTAATTAATAGTGGGGTCTACAATAATTGGGATGAATATAGTAAACAACTATTTGAAACAATTAATAATTCTAGTTTGTTTAATCCTCAAAATTTAGATTATTTCAAACAGACAGCTTGTTATGCTCCTAGTAGCTTGGAGGAACTGCAAAAAAAACTAGAAATTTTTACAGGATTAAATACGGGGTCTCCTATAGAGTTAACTTTAACAACTTTTGGTATTCAGGATACCGGTTTTATTTTTTCCGGGATTTCTGAATATGATCAGTTAGCTAACGAAGCTGTTCTGGGACAAATAAATAATGAAACATTAAAAGATATTACTAATTTTGATACTTCAATTAGTAATGCATTAAAATTAGTAAATAGTGATCACTTTTTCTCTTTATGTTCAGTTCCTACTGACTCCTTAATTCAAGGAGAAGATATTACCAAAGAGTTAAAGGATAAATATTCTCAAGGTCTTAATAATAGTGAATACTATAATATGTTAATTACCAGAGTTGACCGATTAAGAGATTATCCCCAATTATCTTTTAATTATAAAAATCAAAACTATCCTTCTTACTTAATTGATGTAATTCAAGAAGATAGTAATAAAATATTAGTATTTATATTAAAAGATTATTTAAATACTATAGCAAATGAAAATAAAATAAAAGCCGATCTAGAAATTCAAAATTTAAAAGCTTATAAAATTCCACAATCCGCTATTATTGAAAAAGATAATAAAACATATATTCAACTATTAGAAAAAGGATACTTTACTGAAGAGGTTGAAGTTCATGTAACTTCTTATGATAAAGGTAATGCAATCCTAAGTCTTAATGATAATCCTGATTTAAATAGCGGTACATCTATTAAAATTTATCCAAAGAAGTAAAATGATAGAGAATGAAGCAGAACTAATTCAAAAAAATTTAAATCAAATCGAAGATGAAATTCCTGAAGATGTTGTTTTATGTGCTGTAACTAAATACCATGATTTAGATGAAACAAAAGAAGTAATTAAAAATGGAATCAAAGATTTAGGTGAAAATAAAGTTCAAGATTTGATGAAAAAAATAGACCAAATTAATGAACCGGTTCATTGGCATATGATTGGACACCTTCAAACTAATAAGGTTAAATATTTAATCGATAAAGTTTATTTAATTCAATCTGTAGATTCGCTCAAAGTTTTAAGAAAAATTAATAATGAAAGTAAGAAGAAAGATAAAATTACTGACGTCTTAATTCAATATAATTTAACTGGAGAAGATCAAAAATTTGGTTTTCTAGAAGAAGAAACAAAAGATTGGATTAATGAAGCGCAAAATTTAGATAATGTAAATATTCGAGGGATTATGGGAATGGGTCCAAATACAGATGATAAAGAGCAAATTAGACAAGTTTTTCATAATCTAAAAGAAATCTATGATAGAATAAATGAAAATTATAATTTATCCAATATTCATATGGAAATTTTATCAATGGGAATGTCGGGTGATTATCCAATTGCTATCGAAGAAGGAGCTAACCTTATTCGAGTAGGAAGTAAAATTTTCAATTAAGGGAGACATAATGGCAGAAGAAGGAAATTTCAGAGACAAATTAATTCGTGCTTTTGGTTTAGAAGATATTGATGAAGAAGATTATGAAGAAGAAGTTGACGAAGCCTATTATCCGGAAGAAGAGGCTTTAAACAATCGAACAGTAATTTCAAACGAATCTTCTACAGTTACAACAAATACCATTCCTAATTCAAATCCTGTTCCAGAAAAAGTACCAGATGTCTTAGTTTTAGATCCAACGTCATTTGATGAAGCTCCTGGTATTGTTAATAGATTAAAACAGGATAGAACGATTGTAGTTAATTTAAAATCAATTGATTATGAAGAAGGTAGACATATATTCGATTTTCTTAGTGGTGCAGTTTATGCGTTAGAAGGTTCATTAAATAGAATTGATGAATCAGTTTTTATTCTAGCTCCTAAACTTATTTCAGTTGGCACAAAAATTGAAAATCCAAGTAATAATATAAATACTTCTTCTACAACTACAACGAATTTACCATCTTGGGAAAATAATTAATTAAACCGGCTTTAGCCGGTTTTTTAATATTATGCCAAAACAAAAACGTTTATATTTAAAGGATATTCAAGATAAACTCGATAATCCGTTTATTAATTACTCTAGTAATTTTTTAGACGAAAAAGAACAAGCTTTACTTCTACCAATTCTAAAAAAATCCAAAAGAAAATATAGATTTGAAGGTGGTTATCCAGAAGCACTAAGAAAAATTTTGATAATAGAATCTGAAAACAATAATTATCCAATTACTCCTCCTATTTCATCACTTTTATTTAAGAAACCTACCGAGTTAACCCATAGAAATGTACTTGGAACATTAATGTCATTAGGAGTTAATCGCGATACAATTGGTGATATATCTATTTGGGATGATATGGTTCAAGTTATAATTTTAGATAGATTATCTGAATATTTTAAAATGAATTTTAACTATATAAATAATTTTCCTATAGAACCAGAACTCTTATCTTATAATGAAATAATTCCTTATTCATTTGAATTTGAATTGGAAACAACTACTGCTTCGTCTAATCGATTAGATGCTATAATTGCTTCAATTTTTAAAACAAGTAGAAAGAAAGCTATAGAATTTGTGAGACAAGGTCTTGTTTTATATAATCATTTACCACTTAAAAAATTTACTAATCCTGCTTCAATCGGAGATACGTTAAGTATGAAAGGTAGAGGTAAAGTAAAGATAACCAGTTTTGGATCTAATACAAAGAAAGGTAGAATCCGAATAAATTTTAAAAGATATAGATGAATACTAAACATAGTTTTATAGTTGATGAAAGCGGAGAAGGTAAAAGATTCGATGTTTTCGTTGCAGAAAAAGAAGAAGAATTGGGAAGAAATTATGTTAAACAACTGATTAAGGATGGTTATATTGTTGTAAATAATCAAGTTGAAAAACCTTCTAAAAAGTTAAGTCAAGGTGATGAGATTATAGTCGAATTTAAACCACCCCAAAAGTTAGAAGATATTGAACCTCAAAACTTACCTATTGATATTATTTATGAGGATTCTGATGTTATCTTAGTTAATAAACCTGCTAAAATGGTAGTTCATCCTGCTCCAGGTTCGCCAAAGTATACTTTAGTTAATGCTTTATTATACCATACTAAAGATCTCTCTGGAATTAATGGAATTCTAAGACCTGGTATTGTTCATAGAATTGATAAAGATACAACTGGTATTCTAGTTGTAGCCAAGAATGACAATGCTCATCTTTTTTTATCCAAACAATTTGAAGAGCATTCTATAAATCGAGAATATATCGCCTTGGTAGAGGGTATAGTTGAAAATCAAAAAGGTACAATAGATATGCCCATTGGTCGAGATCCCAATAATCGAATTAAAAGGAGAGTACAAGCTGAAAATAGTAAAAATGCTGTAACTCATTTCGAAGTTTTAGAATATTATCAAGAAGGTTATACTTTATGTAAATTTCATCTAGAAACAGGGAGAACGCATCAAATTAGAGTCCATATGAAAGAAATAGGACATCCATTAGTTGGAGATCCTCTTTATAATAATAAGGATCCTTTTGATTTAAATGGACAATTTCTACATGCAAGAAAATTAGGTTTTATTCATCCTGGTTCTGAAGAATATATCGAGTTTCAGGCAGAACTTCCTGAAAAGCTTAAAGCAGTTTTAAGAAAATTAACTCCAATCGAAAAAAGTAGTTGCATTATAAATTGAATTTTTGTATAATAAATAAGTCGCATTTGCACC
>CANQNI010000026.1 GCA_947625175.1 uncultured Eubacteriaceae bacterium
GCTACTGATACCGAGTTTATAGATTTAACGCCTCAGTTACCGCCGCCAGCTCCGGCTATCGATTATAGAGCTAATATTATTAATATAGCGGCTAGTCACTTAGGCTACGCTCCCGGTACTTCTTCTGATAGTGTTTTCGGAAGAAGAATAGACGGAGTAAATGCCGGCGACTGGTGCTGTTACTTTGCTGTCTGCTGTGCTTTAGACGCTGGAATAGCCGTACCGGTTACTGGATATTGTCCTTATATCCTAGACTGGGCTAGAGAGAGCGGACGCTTTACCGGAAATCCTGAACCTGGCTTCTTTGTACTCTATGACTTTAACGGAAACGGAGTTCCCGACCATATCGGAATAGTTCAAGAGGTTTACGCTTCGGATCATGTTCTAGCTATAGAGGGAAATACCGGAGATCCTATCGGTGTTTATCAGAAAGATAGAGACTGGGGAATCTTAGGTTATGTAAATATCTTCTAAAATGAAAGTTATTAATCTAGATAAAGAAAACGGCCAAGCCGAAATTTTATCAGAATCGGAAGAAGAAGCCAATTATACAACCGGTGAAATAATTAAAACGGATATGGGAAATTATGTAGTTTTAAAAAGAGTCTATACTTGCGACGGTGTCCGCTATCTATCGGTAACGACAGACCCTTTATTTAACTATACTAAGTTTTAAGTTATAATAAAAGAGAGCTAGAGTAACTAGCTCTCACTTCGGAATGATACTAGCTCTAGAAGTCTTTTAAAGGTTTCTAGGGCTATTTAATTTTATAATATTTCTTTCTCTTTTAATTCTTTAAATAAATTATCAAATAATACTTTTAACTCTCTTCTTTCTTCTCCCTGCGGATTAGGATTAAATATCTCTTCTTCTTTATCCTTAAAGTAGTATTCGGGAACAGTAGCTAGGAAATCATTTCTAATTCCTTTTTCTTCTAGCTTATCTATTACATAAGTATTAAAAGCTCGAGCGAATTTCTCACTAGTAGAGTTCCAATAGCTCTTTTTTCTATTCTCTAGACTATCTAAGAGACTAGAAGCTTTAGAAAAGTTAGATTTAGGAGATCTTAAATATCTTACTAGCTTCTTAAAGCTTTCTAATTCTATATAGCCGTGTTCGCTTAAGAAGTTTTCATAATTAGAAGTAACACCTAAGAAGTGATCAAATCCGTGTCCCCATTCATGGGCTAGACTGCCAGCTCCTTTAAGTCTAGTTAGATTAATTACTTTTAGATCCGGCTCATAGTGGGCTAGAGCTTTTCCAGCTCCTCTAGCTCCGAAAGCTATAGAAAGAGTATTATTAAAAGTAACTTTACTACTATCTATATCTAGAATATAAGCCAAGTCTTTTAAGCTATCATAAGTCCTATTTACTAACTCAACTCTTTCTTTGTCCTTTACCCAGTTACCGTACTGAATGCCGTAGAAGCTAAATTCTTCTAGAAGCTCTTTACTAGTTATATCTTTATTATCTCTATAGTCTATACCCTCTCTCTTTAGCTCTTTAAGCTGTTTTAAGACGGCTCTCGGCGATCTTTTTCTAGAAGTAGTAGTTTTATTAGCCTTATTATCTTTCTTGTCTCTAAAGCTGTCTTCGCTGATATTAAAGGGGTTGACTCTCTTATAGAAGATAGTTTTATCTGTTCTATAGCCGCTATTTAGAGCTAGAATTAGAGCTTTTAGCTTATCGCTAGAGTCTTTTACTTCTTCGCACATATCCCTTATTAGAGCTACTTTCTGAACGAAGCTCTTAATAGCTTCTAGAGTCTCTTTTATCGGCTTTGTTCTTATCGAAGCTCTAAGAGTCTTAATTAAGAAGTCGCAGTATTCATTATTAGAGTAAGAAGCTTCTTTTTTCCAAATGTTCTTTTTCTGTGCCGCTATATACTGATTAATTAATTCCTCATCTTCTAAGTCCGAATAGTTAGTTATATAGTTATACTTTTTTGCGCCTGGTATTACTTTTCCTACATCTAAATAATCTTTATTCATTTTATCCTCTTTTCTATACGTGATATAATTTAACTAGTGTTTTCTAATAAATAGATTTAATTAAAGACTAGTAACTCTAGTTGACGCCTAGAGCTACTAGCTATCTAATTCTTATTTAGTAGCGGCTAATTTAGCGGCCGCTCTTTTAGCTTTTCTTCTTTCTGACTTTCTAGCTCTATTATTTAAAATTTGTGTCTTATACTTATCTAATAACATCTCTCTTTCTTCGGTTGTTTCCGGAATCTTTCTGAATTTCCAAATAGCTCTTAAGTCTAGACTGTCTAAGCCGTCGCTATTTTCTATTACCCAGTTAAAGAGATCGGCTTCTTTACAATGATAGTTACTTACTTTATAACCTTGCCCTCTTAAGCTTCTTATTGCCTGGCGAGAGTTTAGACTTTCAAATTCTATTACTTTCTTTTCTCCTGTTTCTACTATAGTTACTAAAGCTTTAAAATTCTTATTAGCCACCTCTTTCTTAGCTTTTCTTTCTTTCTTAGCTACTTTTACTTCTTCTTTTACTTCTTGAGTATTAGTATTATCAATTATCATTAATGCTGTAACTTCTTTCTTTTCTTCTTTGACTTCTTCTTTAGCTTCTTCTCTTTCTATTAACTCCTGTGTTATTAGGTTTTCTAATTCTGATAATTTTAACTGATATGCCATATACTGTTTTGCCGTTAGGTTTTCTACTTTATAACTACAATTCTTTCTAACGCTCTTATCTTTAAGCTGGAATAAAACTGAATCCGAAGTAACGATCATTGAAATTTCATAGTTTTCATGAATATTCATTGTATCTGTTACTTTAACATCTCTTTCTAACTTAGCTGTATAAGTAGCTTTACTATCGCTTTCTTCGATACTGCCGAATCCTTTATTTGCTAAACTGATTGTTCTTTCTTTTAATTCTTCTTGTTTCTTAGTTAGATTAATCATTTTTACTTCCTTTTCTTCTAATTCTTCTATTAATTCTAATTCGTAGCTTTTAACTTCTTCTTCTGTTAACTTTCGACTATAAACTAGTAAGTCGAAGTAATCTTTATTATCGCTATCTTTTCTTTCTACTAAGCCTTTTCTAGGCTGGCAACCGAGTGAGTAACCTCTGTTTTTCATTCCGTATAAATATTTCATTTAGCACCTCGCTTTTTCTTAACTTCTATAATTAATTATAAGGGGTAAAGAGTTGATTGTACATGGTAAATATTAAAATTTTAATAATTAATTTAAATTAAATCAATAAATCCTTGAGCTTCTTCTAAGAGATCAATAAGATCAATTTCTCTAAGATACTCATCATTTTCATCAGTAACATAATACTCATCTATAGCTATATTAGAAAAGCTATTATAGTTATGATCTAAAGACTTAAAGCTTAACCTTTCATCTTTACCATTGAATTTATAACTAAAAACTACTTTTCTATTTCTAGTAACTTCTATATCTAATCCTTTTAAAATATCTAGCTTGCTTATCTTATAACCTTTTCTATTTACTTTACCGACTAACTTATTTAATACTTCTTGTGCTATATCTCTTATGTCTCTTAACATTTTTAATTCCCTTTTTTGCTCTAATTTAAATTAAAGAGTATTAATAAACTCTTCTACAGCTTCTTCGAATTCATCTCTAGTTAGATCTATTTCTTCGCCTGTTCTAATATCTTTAGCCCAGTAATCGTGTCCGTCGTGTTTATCGTAGTAAGTGTGATAAACTTTAGCGTTTAAAGTAAAAGAAAGTTTAGACTGATCGCAATTTAAAGAAGAATACTTAAATATTCTAAATCTTTCTTTTGTGTATACTTTAGCGTTTCCGCTGGTAAAACTTAACTCTACTTTATAATCTTTATTATTTAAAACTCTTTCTAAAACGTGATCTGTAATATCTGTATTAAATATACTTAGCATTTCTAGCTCCTTAAATTATTTACTTTCTATAGTTATTATTTTAAAAGGAATCCCTGTGAATGTACAGGGCTTTTATTAAAATTTTAATAAAATTATAATTCAATTCTTAAGCCGGATCTTTCTTCTTCTTTAATAAAACTATAGCGGCTTTCTTCTTTATATCTAAAGATACCAGCTATTTTAAAGCTGGCCTTATCTAGATAGTTTAGGATATCCATTAGAGCTGATGACTTTTCTGTTAGGATAAAACTATCTATCTTAGCGGCTTCTAGAATAGCTCGAAGCTCTTTATACATTTCTATATTCTTATAATCTCTTAGAGAGTCTATCTTTAAGAATGTATTACCGTTATCTCGACCGGTGTTATAGTGAAATAAGATATTCCAGTGAGCTTCGGACGGACATCTCTCTCTAGTTTCTTCTAGAAGCTTATCTAAATAGCTATTCTTAAAAGTAGCTTCGTTATTTCTTCTTTCTTCTAATTCTTTTCTAGCTTCTATATCTCTTAACTCTCTTTCTTTATCCTCTTTAATTCTTCTTAAGACTTCTTCTAGCTCGCTTTCAAATCTCTTATACTGTCTCTTACCTAAAACCTGAGTTCCTTTATTATCTTCTATATTCATTACTATATCCGTATCTATAACGCCTAGCTTAACTTCTAAGAAGCTTTTACCGGACTGCCATTTAATACTATAAATATCCCAGTTATAATCGTTTCTAGTATATATAGCTTTCTTTTCTCTTACTAAATCTTTCATTAACTCTACTAAATACTTTTCTTTCTTAGTCACTTTTAACATCTCCTAGTTTTAAAGTTTTATTTAAAAGCTTAAAAAGCTTAATTTAGAAGCCTCTAGAAGAAGTAACTCTAGAAGCTTCTATATAAGCTCTCTAACTATTCTTCTTATATAAGTCGATATAACTTAGAAACTCTTTCTTAAATTCTCTAGAATACTTAACCGCTTTATAATCTTTAGAAGCGACTAGCTTATATTCTGGTGTAGGATAATAATCAATTAAGCTATCATTTCTATTAATATTAATAGCCGAGACTCCTAAGTTTGTGCAGTAGCTATCGCTTTCATATTCGATAGTTAAGTAAGTTTCTTGAGTTTCATAATCTCCGTCAATATCAATTACTACTGTAAAATCATCATTTTCAACTAAGCCTTCATTTTCTTCTACTAACTCTACTAAGTATTCAAATTCTTTTTCGTTTAAAATTAAATCTTTCATTTTTATCTCCTATCTATTAATCTTTTCTAGCTCTCTCTTAAAAGTAATTCTTGAAACATCATATACAGCTTCATAACCGATTGAGTAATAAACCGAGTAAGTATCTAAATCAATATTTACTAAAAAAGCTTTTTCATCTTCTTCACTTTCTACTCCTAAGATTAATTCGTTTCCGAGATCTTCGAAGTATAAATTATCGAAGCTTAAAATATCTATAACAACTTTTCTGTCTTCTCTTTTTAAATTCTTTAAAATCTTTATCGCTTTTTCCAATAGTTTTAAAGTTCCTTTCGCTTTATCTTTACTATACTTATAGTATAAGGGGAGTCAACGGCATTGTACAGGGATAATATTAAAATTTTAATAAAAACATTAAAAAAAGAAGTCTCTAAAGAGACTCCGTGAAATATAGTTAATATCTAGTTTATTTAGCTTTTAATATAGTTTAGTTTTAATTACTTTTTACTTTAATTATTAAAATTATAATAACTCTAGAATAAAAAAAGACTTCTAAGAAGCTAGTTTATATTCTTTTAGATTAAAAGAGTAAGAGAGATAGCCCTCATCATAAAATTCTACTGTGTTCAAAATAGTTTCGTTTTGGCGTGCCATTATGACATTAACCGAACACTCTTGAGATAAAAAAGTTCCGGACTCTCCGGGAAAGCAGTAATTATAATAAATAGTTACTATGCCTTTAGTATAGACAATAGAATTTATAAAGTTGTTTATAAAAGTGATCTTATCGTGTTCGCTTTTAATATATTTAGTTTTAAAGTTTTTTAATGCCCATCTAACCGCTTCTTCTTTCGGTGATGGGTATTTTACTTCCTCGGCGAGTATTAAGCCCTTAATATTACTTAGCTCAGTCTCTAGCTCATTAATCTTAGTTACTATTAGCTCGCTTACATTTCCCAGCTCGAGAGCGTTTAAGAGATTATTAAGTCTATTTTCCGTATCTTGCTTTTGCTTCTTTAAAGCAGGCAGTTTATTATTAGAAGAGTCTTTATTATAGAAAGAGACAACTCTTTTAGCCAGCTCATCTATAATTTCATCTTTTAGGACTTCGTTAAAAGTTATTTCTAATACGGCTTCTTCTATTTCTTCTTTCTTTAAAATATCATTATTACAGTTAGAAGCTTTCTTCTTTCTAGCTCGACACTTATAATAATGATACTTTTCACCGCTTCTAGAAGTACCGGACTCGGACGTATAAAGCTCTCCGCATACGCCGCACTTTAAAAGTCCGCTAAGTAGATAGTATTCTCCTTTAGATCTTTTATGATAGCTACTTACTTTATTTAATTCCTGGGCTTTAAAGAAAACTTCCTTATCTAATAACGGCTCGAAAGCGTCGGGAATAATAACATCTCCGTAAACATAAGTACCGATATATTTAGGATTAGAAAGAATATTATCTAGAGTTCCTCTCTGAATCTTTTTACCTTTCTTATTTCTTAGATTATGTTCATCTAAATATCTTAGAATTTCCGCTCTAGTATAGCCGTCAATATATAACTGATAGATAAGTCTTACTATAGGAGCTTTTTCCTCATCTATAACTATCTTAGAGTCTTTAGACTTCTTTAATCCTAAAGGAAGCTGGCCATTTACCATAGCTTTAAGAGCGTTAGAGTGCATGCCTCTTTTTACGTTCTGGGCTAAATTAGCCGAATAATACTCTGCGAGTCCCTCCATAACCGACTCTAGAATTATTCCGCTCGGATCGTTAGGAATATTCTCTTTAGCCGAGATTAAAGTAACGCCATTCTTTTTAAGCTTTAGCTTATTAACAGCCATTTCTTCTCTATTTCTACCGAACCTATCGAGTTTCCAAACTAAGACTACTTCGAAAGCTTTACTATCCGAGTCTTTAAGCATTTTCTGAAACTCATCTCTATTATCGCTTCTACCTGACTTAGCATAATCGGCATAAGTCTTAATTATATTAATATTATTATCTTTAGCATATTCGAGACAGTCGTTAATTTGATCTTCTATAGACTGTTCTCTTTGTCCTAAACTACTATATCTAGCGTAAATTACTCCGTTCATCTCTATCTAATTCTTCTTTAATAATTTGAAATAAGTCGTTTATATCATCAGCTTCACTATTAAATAAGTGTTCTCTAATTTCTTCTTCTTTAGTATTAAGAATTTCCGAAGCGAGTAAAATACTTAAATCTCCTCTTACTTCTATCTTAGATAACTCTTCTACTATTACACCGTTTCTAATAATAGCTCCGAATATACCGTCCTCTAAAAACTCACATAGCCATAAAGCTATAATAGAGTCGTCCTCGCTCTCTAGAGTCTTACTTAACTCTTTAAGAAAACCTAAAGGCGGCGACCATGCTGTAGTTAAATTAATACTTCTTTCATCTTTCCAATCTATATCCCAAGGTAACCATTTTGTACCCCAGTTAGAATTTCTCCAACTTAATTGTTCGTTAGTTAAAAGACTCGGATCTTTATGTTTTATATAATCCGGCTCTTTTACTAACTTATCGAAGTCTATAGTATCCTCATTTTTAATATAGAATTTATTTCTAATATCTCTAGCTTTTTCTTTAGAAGTATTTAGAATTACTTTATTAAACATATAATTTGCCATAGCTTTTATTCCTCATCATATAGACTTTTCTCGATAGTATACCTATTTCTTAATTTAAAAAGTCTCTCATTTTCTATCCATATAGGTCTATCTATCTCCGGATAAAGCTTTACTATAGTTAAATTCTCACTAAACGGCTCTATTACTACTCCCAGTAAAACATCATCTTCTTCGGTATAAATACAGACAAAGTCTCCCGGCTTTAAATTCTTAGCTTTTCTCAAAATTTAATCTCCTTATTTCTTTCTTGCCAATACGGATTAATTAATTCTATTTCTACATCTATTAACGAAGTTTTTAGTTTAATCTCTTCGGCTTCGTATTTATCTAAAAAAGACTTATTATCCTTTTTATAAAATAACTTTAGTTGATAGCACTTCTTTTTATTTCCGTGGTAATAATACTCTCTAGGCTCTACTTTAGTTAGATTAATACTAGTAACTTCTTCTAGATAAGTAGGAAAGTAACCTAAGTTACTTCTAAAACTTAACTCTATATTCATAAAAGTCTCCTTAAGTAAAGATCTTAATATCAGGCCAAATCTTAGTATCTCTAAAGTCTATAATAATCTTATTAGTAGTAATATGCCTCTCTACACAAAGAGAGTCGCCAGCTTCTATTTGCTTTAAATAATAGACTTCTAAATTAGTTAATGAATCAATAGTTACAATTAGCTCACCCTCTTTCTTATAATCTTTAGCTTTTAGCTTCTTAGCTGGAATTATCTCTAGACCGTTACCGAAGTCCTCTACTAGCTTATTATTAATATATAAGCTTCTAATATAGCTATTATTTACTAGCTCTAAGATCTTTTTAATATTACTATTAAGAAGTCTTTTAATATAAGCATACATTTACTTATTAGCCTCTCTTATTTCTTCTAGCTTCTTTAAGAAAAGATCCTTATCCGCTTCTAGAGCTTTAGCCAGCTTTAAAACAGTATCTAGTTTAGGAATAACTCTTCTATTCTCTATTCTATAGATAGTAGAGCGAGAAGAGCCAATTCGCCTGGCTAATTCAGCCATAGTTAAGTTATTAGCCTCTCTTAGATCTTTTACTAAATCCCATAGAGACGGCTCTAGCTCGAATATATCTCCGCACTTAGGACAAACTAGTTTATACTTACTTTTATATTTATATTCGGTAAAGTCAGCACAGTTAAAACAGAATATTCCCGAACCTCTATAAATATGAACCGGCGAGCCGTTACGAATTATCCAGCTCATTAACTCTCCTCTAATTCCTGCTCTATTCTTAACTCTTCGGCTTTACTAAGTAACTTAAGCTTTCTATCTAAGTCTAGAGAGTTAAATTTATCTACTAA
The DNA here is from genome assembly GCA_947625175.1 of uncultured Eubacteriaceae bacterium. Taxonomy (GTDB): domain Bacteria; phylum Bacillota; class Clostridia; order Eubacteriales; family Eubacteriaceae; genus CANRHG01. The sequence continues at coordinate 9,074 of CANQNI010000026.1, forward strand.
GTCTATTCTTAGCTTAACTAGCTCTAAATCCTCTTCTTTTTTAGCGTTTAAAATATAACCCTCGCCTGTTCTAAACCAGACCGGATTAATATTAAACTCGAATTGTAGAGCTTTTAGAAAGCGTTCATCTACTTTAGTAAAGCCCTGCTCGAAGTGGCTATAAGCCGGTTGATTTAAGCCGAATCTTTCTGCCATTACTTCTTGAGATAAGCCGAAGAAGCTTCGAATTTCTCGAAGCCTTTCGCCCTCTTTAATACTTCCGTTTACTTTCATTAAATTTTACCGTCAACCTTTCCTAAAATTTCTGCGTTATACTTCTTAGTTAAATTAATAGTCTCATTTTCCGGATTGCTGGCTTCTAGTCTATCTATTAAGTACTTTCTAATAATTATTCTATCTTTATACTTAAATAGTCCTATATCACCCTCATTTAGAATTTCCGTAGGTGTAACTATTAAAACGTCGCCGTCCTCAAATAGAGGTGCCATAGAATTACCGACTAAAGTATAAAGCTTATAATTCTTAGGATAAGCTCTAGAAGCTAACTCAGGTATCTCTAAGACTCTATCATTAACTTCTTCGTTAAACTTAAGCTTATTCTTATAATAGAAGTCTATTTGTAATTCTATAGCTTTTCTATTACTCGAATTAATAGCTCTTAACTTCTTTAAGATCTCCTGCTCTTTCTTAGAGGTAGTAAAAGTAATTGGCTCTACTTCTATATCATCTTGAAATAAGTAGTTTAGATCACAACCTAAAATATTAGAGATCTTAACAACTAAATCCATAGACGGCGAGCTAAAGTCAGTTTCATAGTGTCCTATCGAGCCCTCGGTTATTCCAAGCTCTTTAGCTAAAGCTTTTCTACTTATCTTACGATATTCTCGGAGCTCTCTCATTCGACTTCCTAGACTCATCTTTTTTACTCCGTCAATTAATTTAAGATAATTATAATATATATTTAAAAAAATTTTAAGGAATATTATAAAAAACTTATAGAAAAACATAAAAATCTATAGTATACTTATTAAAAATTAAAATTTAATAAGTAGCTTATAGATCTAAAGCTTAAATTTAAAGAATATTAAAATTTATTCTTAGTTATTAAATTTAGTCTAATTTACATAATTAATAAGCACCTTATATAATAAAGATTAATAAAGTCGCTTTTAACTATGTAAAAGAAAGCGAGGAAAGGCATGGATGAAATTAATGTTGGATTAAAGATTAAAGACTATTTAAAGAAGAACGGCATTAAACAGACTTATTTAGCAAATCAGTTAAATAGAAATGATGCCGAATTAAGCTTCTTATTAACAGGTAAAATTAAATTAACTGCCAATGAATTTATTAGGATTACTAATATACTTAACACAACTCCTAATGAAATTTTAGATATTACTAGTAGATAGAGTAAGTAAGTTATGGAAAAGTTAAATGAGAAGCTCTTCGATAACCTAGCTGAGTTACTAGCTAGAGTCTTTAAAGACTCTAAAGACTGGGCTAATGACTACGAAGCAGAAACCGGTCAGAAAGCCTTTAACGAAGAAGCTCTAGAAAAAGCTAGTTAATTTATAGTTTTTACGGCTCTTTAACCGCTATCGTACTAAGTAGAGATAGATCTGAATATAACTCCGTAGATTAAAATATCAGTTTACTTAGCACATTAACATATAAAGCCATTAATACCCAATTTAGAGATAAAAACAGAAGATGATGTCTGTTAGAGTTGCGCAATTAAAACTTCCTTTCTGTAATGCGGATTAATTTCTTCGGCTCTTAGTTAAAGATCTAAAAAGAAAGACTATCTCTACTAAGTAGGGTAGCGGTTATAGAAGTAGTTTTTATTTTTTTAATTTAATTTAAAACGTTTGCTTAATAAGGAGTTTAAATGAAAGAAAAGCGAGTTACTAAGGATAATGTTCTAGATAGAGTTGAATCTATAGCTCTAACTAGACTAGTTGAAAATGTTCGTGATTATAAGAATGATTATTTTGTTGAGCGCAATCGCTGGGAAGATGTTAAAGAAGCTCTATATGATTATTTTGATACGGTTACTAAAGTTAATGAGCTTAAAGATATAGAGCAAGCTAAAGAAGAAGCTCTCTTTAATGCTTCGTTTAAGAAAGAATTAAAGGATTTAAAATTAATAAGTTTAGAGAAATAAAAAATGCTACGCTTAACCGGCAATTCTAGATAAGCATAGCCCAACAACTAAGTCTAGAATAGCACGGCTTAAAGTAGCTGTCAAATAAAAAGCTATGAAAAAAGAAAAATTAACTTATATTAAGCCGAAAGACAGAAAAGACTGGCTAGAAATTAGAAGAAGCGGAATAGGCGGAAGCGACGCCGCTGTTATCGTTAATTTAAATAAGTATAGAAGCCCTTATCTTTTATGGCTCGATAAGCTCGGACAATTAGAAGAAGTAGAGCAGAACGAAGCCATGAGACAAGGCTCTGATCTCGAAGCTTATGTAGCTAAACGCTTTACCGAAGAAACAGGTAAGCGAGTTAGAAGAAGAGCTCAAGTAATAAAGAATCCTAAATATCCGTGGGCTTTAGCTAATGTTGATCGCTGGATTATAGGAGAGAACGCCGGACTCGAATGTAAGACTATTAATAAACAGTATTGGCAACAATTCGAAGACGGTGAATTTCCGAGCCACTATTATATTCAGTGCTTACACTATATGGCAATAACCGGAGCGGATAAATACTACTTAGCTGTTTTAGTCTATCAAGAGGGCTTTCACGTATTCGAGTTTACTAGAGACGAAGAAGCTATAGCCGATCTAATGCAGGCGGAAGAGGCTTTCTGGGAATATGTTAAAACCGAAACGCCGCCGCCAGTAGACGGTACTAAAGCGACGGAAGAAGCTCTAAGAATCCAGTATAAAGATAAAGAGCTAAAAGAGGACTCTATTGTTCTTTACGGATTAAACGAAGAAGCCGATAGACTAGAAGAGCTTAAGAATGAAAAGAAAAGGATCTCTAAAGAGATAGCAACTATAGAGCAGGATATTAAATCCAATTTAGGTGAGTATACTATCGGAGAAACTGATCGCTTTAGCTTTAGCTGGAAACCTCAAGTATATAAAACTTTTAAGCCCGATGAGCTGGCTAAAGACTATCCGGATATTGATATATCTAAATACTATAACGAATCAGTTAGAAGAGTTTTTAGAAGTAAAAAGCTAAAGGGGAGAAAATGAAAGCTTATTTAAATGTAGCCTATAATACACCGCTTGAATTATTCGAGAGTAATAGTAATAGCTTCGAAGAGCTAGTAGATGACTTTTTAAAGAGTAAGAAGATAGAAGAAGATCAAATAGCTTCTATTGAAATTACTGATATTAGAGACTTAGATGATGACGGACTTCCTTTAGTAGAAGTTTGGACTGATCTAATTAAACTAAAAGGAAACTAATATGAAAAGAAAAGTAAGAGTCTATTTTGAAGGTAGCGTTGATATCGAAGTTAATAGTAACGAAGAAATAGAAGAAGCTATTAATGAAAAATTTAACGATATTAAGCTTAATGATACTAATACAAATATATTCGAATTTGATCTAATTAAAGAAGAAGCCAATTAAGAAGTTAAAAGTTTTTTCGGTTAAATATAAAAATGAGTATTCTAAAACTAAATTTTAAGACAGAAAGGATTTAAATAATAATGGCAACTAACAATAGAACCGTAGCTAATTCTAAAAATGCTATAAAGAATGCGGCAAATAATTCAATTTCTACAGATAAAAGACCTAACAATAGTCCTGGCTTAAGAGGTATCGTAAAACAAATGGAGGGTGAAATTAAAAAAGCTCTAGTCGGTACCGCTTTAAATCCCGAAAGGTTTACCCGGTTAATTATTTCTACTATAAGCTCTAACGAAAGACTAGCGGCTTCTACTCCCGAAAGTTTCTGCGCCGCCATGATGAGTGC
>CANQNI010000027.1 GCA_947625175.1 uncultured Eubacteriaceae bacterium
TTTCATTAATAACATTTAAAGCTCTAGTCTGATTGTTTGGATTTAAAATAATATTTCCATTAGCATCAGTTGCCACATCATTAGTTTCTGTATAGGTATAAGGATCAAAGTAACTAGGTGAATTTGGAACAGCCGCTAAAATAGCTATTTGACCTAGATTGAGTTCATCAACATTTTTTCCAAAATATTGTTGGGCTGCCGCCTGAATTCCTTCAGAACCATGAAAATTAACTTTATTTAAGTAACTGGTTAGTATTTGTTCTTTTGAGTAGACCTGTTCTAGTTGAATAGCTAAAACCCATTCATCAAATTTTCTTTCAATTGATCTTTCAGATGTTAAATGAGTTAGTTTAATTAACTGTTGTGTAATTGTTGATCCACCAGAACCATTTAAATTTTGATTGGAAACCACTTCTTTTAGAGCTCTTAAAATTCCAAATATATCAACCCCATGGTGTTCATAAAATCTTTTATCTTCTATAGCAATAAATGCATTTTGTATATTAGCTGGTATTTGTTCACTCATTAGTGTTTGACGATTCTCTTCCCCCTGTAAGTTTTGATAGGGTTGTTCATACTTATCATAGATTACAGCATTTTGAGAATAATCAAATAAAGCAGTATTAAGTGGAGGAACTTTTGGATAATAGTAGGCAAAGAGACCTACTATACCAGCTAAGCCTATAAAAAATAAGATAAAACAAAATATTATAAATTTCTTAAAAAAGTGATGTTTCTTTTCAGGTTTTTGTGCTTTTGTATTTGCCATTTATCTTCATTTCTAGGATATTTTGAATAAATTATTATATCATGCAATAATGAATATCGATTTTAAATTATAATTAGATATGATTTAGTACAATATATCCAGAAATTAAATTTTCTAATGGTATAATATTTTTTCAGTGGCAAATAAATTAAAAAAATATTTTACAATTAATAATAATCCAGAAATTGAATATATCGTAAATAAGAGTAGATTTATAGCCCGTGCCTATCAAGTATCAACCATTGAAGAAATCGACGCAATAATTGATTCAGTTAGAAAAGAGCATTATAAAGCAAATCATGTTTGTAGTGCCTATATTTTAGCTCAAGAACCAGTTAAACTAAAATGCAGTGATGACGGGGAACCATCTGGAACAGCTGGTAGACCAATACTTAATGTTATAGAAAAACAAAATTTGACTGATGTGTTAATTCTAGTAATTCGCTACTTTGGTGGAATTAAACTGGGAAAAGGTGGTCTAGTTAGAGCTTATTCAGAATCAGCAAGCCAGGTTTTAAATGAAGCTACTAAAGTTTGGGTTGAAGAGAATAACATTATTGAAATAGAAACTGAATATTCATTTTATCAGGGATTAAAACTTGAATTATCTAAACATAACATTAACCCTGTTAAGGAAGAATTTACCGATATCGTTCAATTAAGATTTGAAATTCCTTTAAAAGAAACAGACTGGTTTATAAATTTTATAGAGGATTATACTAATAATAATTATTTAGCCGAAATAACAGATACAAAATTAATTGAAAAAGATTATAAAAAAGCTCAAATTATTAAATAAATGGAGGTTATTATGTCAGGACATAGTAAATGGGCAAACATAAAGAATAAAAAGGGAAAGAATGACGCAGCACGCGGAAAAATATTTACAAAAATGGCTAAGAAAATTGCTGTAGCCAGTAGAGAAGGCGGACCAGATCCAGATATGAATGCAAAACTTCGGGAAGCTGTAGCTAAAGCTAAAGCTGCTAATATGCCTAATGATAATATCGACCGTGCTATAAAAAAAGGAGCTGGTGAATTAGGTAATAGTGTTTTTGAAGAAATAACTTATGAAGGATATGGTCCAAATGGAGTTGCTGTGATTGTTTCTGCCTTAACTGATAATAAGAACAGAACAGCTGCAGATGTAAGACATGCTTTTGATAAAAATGGTGGAAACCTGGGGACAACAGGATGTGTTAGTTTTATGTTTGATAAAACCGGACAAATTCTAGTTGAAAAAGGTGATTTGGATGAAGACGAATTTATTATGGAAATGTTAGAAGCTGGAGCAGATGATATCGTTTCAACAGATGATGGCTTTGAAGTAATAACGAGTCCAGGAGATTTCTTAACGGTTTCAGATAAAATCGATTCAATGGGAATAAAACCTGTTAGTGCAGAAATTGCCCAAATTCCTTCAACCTATACTCAACTGGATGAAGAAGCTCAATTAAAAATGCAACGGATGTTGGATATGTTTGATGATAATGATGATGTTCAGTCCGTTTGGCATAATTGGGAAGAAGCATAATGGCTAAAAGAAAAGCTAAAGACCCTAAAGTTAGACAGGAGAATAAGCAAAAAAGAACTAATATGATTCTTTGCTTTTTTCTAATCTGTCTTTTGATTCTTCTATCAAGTTCTTTTGTTTTAAGGTATATTTACCGTGGAGCTTCAAATGTAAGTATTACTCCTGAAGGAGTAGCTGAAGTTTATCAGGCAGCCACAGGACAGGTTAATTTTACAGTTCCAGAACCGGAAGAAGAGGAAGAAGAAGAAGTAGAATATGATTTTCAAGAAGATGTAACAACGGAAGAATCAAGACAAAATTCTAATCCAAGTAATCAAAGTAACTCTTCGAGTAATTCAAGTAGTAAAGGATATACAGACGGATCTGGAGTTTACAGTGATTCGAATAATAGTTCAAATAGTAATTCTAATTCCAGTTCTAATAGTAAAACGAATAATGCAAACAGTGACTCTACTTCTAATAATTCAGAAAATAGTACCAATGATTCGAATAGATCTAATTCTTCGTCTAATTCAAATAGTACAAATAGTTCTTCCAACTCAGCAAATTAGAAAACCCACTCCAGTTAATCTGGAGTTTTATTTTGTTTAATATTTAGATATTTATCTAAATATCTATTAATTTCTCAAAAATTATGGTAAACTATATTTAGATGATTAACTAAATATCTAAGGAGGTAATAATGAGTGATGTATTTAAAGCTATTGCTGATCCAACAAGAAGGGAGATATTAAATCTATTAGATGATAGGTCTTTAAATGCTGGAGAGATAGCTGATCATTTTAATATAGCCAAATCTTCAATTTCGCATCATTTAAGTATTTTAAAAAATGCGGATTTGATTACTAGCGAAAGAGAAGGTCAGAATATTTACTATGAGCTTAATACTACAGTTCTACAAGAGTTGTTAATTTGGATAAAAGATTTTTCTTTTTTTAATAATGAAAATAATGAGGAAGTAGATTTTGAAAATGGATAAACAGACAAACAAATTATTTATAATCTTAATCCTATTATCTATATTGAACCTAATCGGAGTTTTCTTTATATTTCCAAAATTACCACAAGAAATTCCATTACATTGGGGAATTAATGGAGAAATTGATAATTGGGGAAACAAAAATTTTATTATTCTGTTTGGTTTTCTTCCTATAATTATTTCTGTTGGAATGTATTATCTTCCAAATCTAGATCCTAAAAAAGAAAATTACCTAAAGATGTCAGTAATTTATAGTGGAATTGCCATTTGGTTAACTTTATTTATTATAGTTTCAGATTGGTTAACAATTGGTGCAGCATTAAATATTCTAAACTTAGATCAAAATAAAATAATACCAATTATCATAAATTTAATTCTTGGGATTTCCTTTATTATAATTGGTAATTATATGCCTAGAATAAAACAGAACTGGTTCTTCGGAGCTAGAACTCCATGGGCACTAACAAATAAAACTAACTGGAAGAAAACGCAACGGTTTAGCGGCTATATTTTTATTTTTATTGGAATGATATTATTATTCAATATTTTTTTTATGAATAATATTTTCTTTATTTTTTCTATCATTGCTATAATAGCAAGCATTCTATCAATTTATATTTATTCTTATTTCTTATATAAAAAAGAAACCACAGGTAATTAATTTTAAGTCGGATTAATCTCCGGCTTTTCTTTTGTTTATTAAAATATCCACTATTTGATGATAAATTTCTGGAGTATTTTCTTTAAAATTCTGACAAATGAGCTCTGCTAATTCCCGTGAAGGAACTGATAATACTAAATCTAATAACTTACCTTCTATTTCTTCTATTCCCAAATAAACTTCATAATCAGAATTCTTTTGTTTAAAATTAGCAATAATCTGTGAATCGGATATTAAAGAATTATAATTAAGTTCAATATAATTATTTATATTAGCCCTAATTGAATATAAAAGATCATTAGATAGATTAGAAATAATTTGTTTTCCTTGTGGTGTTATTTCATATTTATTATTTTGAGAGAATATTAATTTATCTTTTAATAGAGATTTAATAGTAAATTGTATTTCTATCCAATTTAATGAAGTACAATTAATAATAATTTTTGATAAATTTTCTTCTGAAATAGTAGTATTCAGTTGGTTTAAAATATATAAAATAATTAATCGTTTTTCCGATTCATCAAGTTGTATCATATAAGTATAATATCATGAAAAATAAATACGAAAGAGATCAACAAGAACCAAATTCAACATTAATAATTAAAAAGGTTGATAAAAACTCAATAGCTGAAGAATTAGAGTTAGAAGCTGGAGATAAAATATTAAGCATTAATAATCAAAATTTATTAGATGAGTTAGATTATCTATATTTAACTGCTTTAAATGAGTTTGAATTAACTATCGAAAAATCTAATGGTGAAATTTGGGATATAACTATTGAAAAAGATGATGATGAAAATCTCGGAATTCATCTAAAAGATACCTTAAAAACAAAGGAATGTTCTAACCATTGTCTTTTTTGTTTTATTGATCAAATGCCCAAGGGAATGAGAGATAGCCTGTATGTTAAAGATGATGATGAACGTTTATCTTTTTTAAATGGAAATTACGTAACTCTAACTAATTTATCTAAACAGGATTTAGAAAGAATTTGCAAATGGAAAATACCGATTAATATTAGTATTCATACAACCGATCCTGAGTTAAGAAGAAAAATTTTAGGAAATAAACGAGCGGATCAAATTCTAAGTCAGCTTCAAACATTCTATGACAATCAGGTTGAAATGAATGGTCAAATTGTTCTCGTTCCTGATTTAAATGATCAATCATTAGAAAAAACGATTTTAGATTGTATTAATTTTTATCCCTATCTTAAGTCTTTATCCGTAGTTCCTGTGGGTAAAACCAAATATAGAGATAAGCTTTTTAAGCTTAGGACTTTTACCAAAGAAGAAGCTAAACAAATAATTTTTTCAATAGAAAACTTACAATCAAAATTTATAAAAGAATTTAATACACCATTTGTCTTTTTGTCAGATGAATTTTATTTACTTGCTGAAAAAGAAATTCCTAATGCTGATCATTATGGAAATTTTAATCAATTAGAAAATGGTGTTGGAATGGTTCGAGATTTTCTTACTGAATTTAAAGAATATCTCTCTCATTTAAAATTTGATTATAGTAAAAGAAAAAATATATTAACAATAACTGGAAAGTTATTTGAACCAATTCTTAAACAAGCTATTATAGAATTCAACCAGAAATTTCCCAATATTAAGGTTAAAGTATTGGGTGTTTCAAATAATTATTTTGGGAAAGATATAACTGTAACTGGACTTTTGACCGGTCAAGATATTATAAATACTATTTTAAAAGAAAACATAGAAAAATATGATGAAGTATATTTACCTGAAGCAGTGTTAAAAGCTGGGACGGATATCTTGCTGGATAATATTACAATCCGAGACATAGAAGAAAAAATAAAAAAACCAGTTAAAGTTCTTCAGGATAATGGAACATCATTAATAAAAAATTTAATGGAGTAAATTATGAGTAAACCAATTGTGGCTGTAGTAGGAAGACCTAACGTAGGTAAATCAACTTTATTTAATAAGCTAGTAGGGGAGAGAATAGCAATAGTAGAAGATACTCCTGGAGTAACTAGAGACCGAATAATTGCTGACGCTGAATGGCGAAATCATAAATTTACTTTAATAGATACTGGTGGTATTGAGCCTTTTTCTAAAGATACTATTCTATCTCAGATGCGCACCCAAGCTGAAATTGCTTTAGACATGGCGGATTGCATTTTATTTATGGTTGATGGTAGAGAAGGAATAACTGCCACTGATGAAGAAGTTGCAACAATGATTCGTAAACATGATAAACCCATTATAGTAGTTGTTAATAAACTTGATACAGCTAAGATGGATGATAATCTTTATGAATTTTATAATCTTGGATTAGGGGATCCTTTGCCTATTTCAGCTGAACAGCAACTTGGTTTGGGTGATCTATTGGATCAGGTATTAGATAATATTGAAAGTTTATATAATATTGACGATGAGAATGATAATGATTTAAAAGTAGCAGTAGTTGGAAAACCAAATGCTGGTAAATCGACTTTAATTAATAGATTAATTGGAGAAAACAGACTAATTGTTTCTGATATTCCAGGAACTACAAGAGATGCTATCGATACAACAATTATTCATGACGATCAGGAATATACATTTATTGATACTGCTGGAATAAGAAAGAAAAATAAAGTTTACCGAAATATTGAAAAGTACAGTATTATTAGAGCTGTTACTGCAGTAGATAGAGCGGATGTAGTTATTCTTTTAATTGATGCTACTTTAGGTGTAAGTGATCAGGATAAAAAAATAGCGAGTATAATAGAAAATAGATATAAACCCTGCATTATAGCTATTAATAAATGGGACTTGGTTGAAAAAGAGACTATGACTATGAAAAAAATGACTGATGAAATAAGATATAGTCTAGCTTTTCTGGATTATGCCCCAGTTATTTTCTTATCAGCTTTAACAGGAAGAAGAGTAAATTCAATTTATAAAGAAATAAATTTTGTTTATGACCAGGCTCATAAACGCATTCCAACAGGAAAAATTAATGAAGCTATTATGGAAATGGTAGCAATGAAACATCCACCAGGAAAAGGAAGTAAACAACTTAAAATTTATTATGGTAGTCAAGTCAGTGTTGATCCACCAACTTTTGTATTATTCGTTAATGATCCTGAAATTATGCATTTTTCATATTTAAGATATATAGAAAATTCTCTGAGAAAACGTTTCAATTTTGATGGAACGCCAATTCGAATATTGTTAAGAGAACGTAAAAAGACGGATAGATGATATCTATCCGTCTTATTTAAATAAACGCGAAATAGCATTACTATCGTATTCGTTATAGAAGTCTTTTAAATTTCCATTATAGACATCTAAGTCAATAAACTTTTGATCGGAGTCTATTCCGTTTAACATTCCACGCCAACTGAATTGCCAAAATTTCCAATCTTTTATATCAATTTCCGGATTATCATTACTTATATCGCAAATCCAAAAGTCTACATTATCAAGATGAGATCCCTTAAAGTAGGTATCATAGGTTTTAATATTTGTATAAATTAAGGGATTCTGATGATAAGTATCTTTAAATTTTTTAATAATCTTATTAACATTTTTTAAAACTGAATCTTTATTTGGAAGTTTAGTAGTGGCTTCGCCAGTTAACTCAACGTCAATAGCTGGAGGTAAAGTTCTTGCTTCTACAGGAACAGTTTTAATAAAAAAATCGGCCATTGAGTTACCATCTTTTCCAAAATCATAGAAAAGATAAGCTCCTTTTAAAAGGGTAGTGCTGTTTATGTTATTCCAATTATTATCAAATTCAGAATCTTTATAATCATTTCCTTCAGTTGCTTTAATATAAGCAAAATAGATTCCCTGATTCTCTATTGTCTCCCAATTAATAGTTCCTTGGTAAGCTGAAACATCAACTCCGATAACTTTAGGTACTTTACTCGTCTGATTATTTCTAATTATAGTTGCACCAATAAATATGGCTAACATTATTATTAGAACAAAAGCCAGTGATGCTAAAAATAATTTAAATCTATTATGGTGCGTTTCGTTTTTCATAATCAACTAAATCTATTTTCTTCAATTAAAATACTTTCGAGTTTCGATTCTAACCAGTCTAAATACTCGATTTGATTTTCATTTCGAGTTTTATTCCGGGTTTGATTTACTAACATAGTTAGTTTATCAAATTCTCTTTGAATAGCTGGAAATTGTTCCATTAAATGTGTCATAATTAATTTAAACTTTCAATTATTTTTTTTAGATATTTATAAATTCGAACAGACGAATTAAGATCTAATTTTTCTTTTGGAGTATGAATTTTTTCAATATTTGGCCCAAAAGAAATTATTTCTGCATTAGGTAATTTTTCATTAAATAATCCTGTTTCAAGTGTTGCATGCATATCTACAAACTGAGGATTATTATAACCAAGATCAGACCAGACTTTAGTAGCTATTTGTTGTAATTTAGAATTAACTTTCTTGATCCACGGTGGATCATGTTTAGAAACTTCAAACGTTGCACCAGTTAAAGTAAAATATTGAATTATTCTATTTTTTAATAAGTTACCAAAATTATTATCAGCAAATCTCACATGCTCTTTAATTTCAAGAACTCCATTACCAGCAATACAAGAACCCATATTGACACTGGCTAAAGGAAATCCCTTATAAGAATTAAATATGCCATAAGGAACATACATAATATTAAATAAGATATTTCCAGTACTTTGTCTAGTAAAAGCCTGTAGTTTATCAGCATGATTAACAATCTTTAAATTCATATTAATTTTTGGATCAGTTAAAGCATAACAAGAAGCATATAATTTTAGAATATCGAGAGCTGAATTAATTAATTGTTGACTGGGTGCATTAGAAATAAATAATGCTTTACCTTCATTCGTTATAACATTATTTAATCCACTACAATCAATACTTATTAATTGTAACTGATACATTTGAATTAAATGACCTAAAGTTTGAGCAATTAAGCGACTAGCCTGAGCTCCATTTAAACCTAGAGTATTTCCACCAGAATGACCTCCAGTTAAACCATCGACTGAAAGTTCATAAACAGTACCAAGACAAAGATTCATTTCATACTTATAAGTACCTTTTATTTCTTCACCACCAGAAGAACTAATCACAAATAGACCTTCAGCCTCAGTATCTAAATTAAGAACATAGTCAGCATCTTTTATTTCATTAAAGTCAAACTCTTTTGCTCCTAACAGTCCTATTTCTTCATCTCTAGTTATAACACAATATATTTTAGGATGCTTAAAAGTATTTCTTTCCTGAATTAACAGCATCATATAAACTAAAGCTATACCATCATCAGCTCCCAGTGTTGTTTGATTAGCTGTCATAAAGTTTTTATCTTTATCTATTTTTATTTCTATAGAATCATTAAGAAAATCAAATTTTAAATCCTTTTCTTTGACTCCAACCATATCACAATGACCTTGAATAATAATTGGATTCTTATCTTGCATATCAGAAGATGATGGAATGGTAATAAGTAGATTACCATTTATTTCCTTTGATTTAAGATGGTTCTGTTGCGCAAATTTTTTAAGATATTGTATGATTCGATTAGTATTTCCAGAGGTATGGGGAATACTGGCTATTTCATAAAATAAATCGATTATTTTTTCTTTTGTTTTCATATAGCTTATAAATTTGGGTATTTCTAATTAAAATACTATAAAAGGATAAAAAATGAAAAAACTAATTACTTCTGCTTTAATATTTTTATTAATTTTAACATGCTTTGGTTGCTCAAATAATTCTAATAACCAAAGTAATAATACTAATAATTCAACTGACAACAGTTCAAATACTAGTACAACTAGTAGTGGAACCAATACAGTAACTGGTGATTGGAAATTTGAGGGAGATATTAACGGTACCATTTATGATATAAATCTGGATTTAGAAGCTAATAATGAATTTGAATTAGATGTAGACGAAGAAAATACTGATGATGAAATTGAAGCTGAATTAAATGGAACTTATACGGCTTCTAATGATGTTTTAACTTTAGACGTTGTTACCTTACAAAATAATTCAAATTATTTAACTGGAAGTGTTGTTCAAAATTCGCAAATAGAATTAAAATATAAACTTAAGGATGATAAAACATTAGAATTAAGTAATGCAAGTGAATATTTTACTTTTATTCCAGCAGAACTTACTTTAAATAGAGATAATTAACATGTCTAAATTTTATTACCAAGGGAAAATCCAACAAGAAAATTATTTAAGTCCAAATGATATATTTCTAAGATCAATTTTTGGTAAATATCAGTTAATGATTTTAGAGGCTATTTTATTTTTATTCTTTGGAATTTTTTCTTTAGTAATATATTTTTATCCAAATAATCCAATCTCTTCTATTCCAAATATTTATACTAGAGTTTTTGGTAGTATTTTAATTGGACTAGGTATTATTAATCTAATTACTTACTATTTCATAATAAAAAAAGAATATGGTTTACTTTTAAAAGTAATATCATTTTTATATCTAATTATTGGAACATTAATTGTTATTTTCCCTGCTTTATTAGAAAGTTTTTTATATAGAATTTTAGCATCTGTTTTACTTTCTATCGGAATAATAACTTTAATGAGACGAGGAGAGAAATCTTTTAATCAAAAAATTGTTTCAACTTTGTTAATTATGGTTGGTTTATTTTTCCTTTTTGCTCCGCCTTACAAAGGAATAAATAATTTAGGATTTTTCATTTTAATGGGATTATTTGGTCTCTATCTTTTATATAATAGCATTAAGTTTAGGAAAGTCTTAAAAAATTACGAAGACGAACAAAAGGGTTTTACTGACTATAAAATCGAATAATTGTAAATTTGTTTTCAGAAAGGTTAATTTATGGAAACCACATTTATTAAAGATGGTATTTATTGGATAGGTGTTCATGATTATACAACCTATTTATTTGAAGGATGTTGGCCAATTAAACATGAAGGTGTTAATTATAATGCTTATTTAATTAATGATGAAAAAGTTATTTTAATTGATACCGTTAAAGAATTCATGGCTGAAGAATATATTGAAAATATCAAATCAATTATTGGGGATAAAAAAGTTGATTATCTAGTAGTTAATCATATGGAACCTGACCATTCCAGTTCAATGGCTGCTGTAGTAAATGAATGGCCGGACGTAAAAATTATTGGAAATCAAAAAACATTCCCGATGATTCAAAATTTCTATGATATTTCCAAGAATTTTCTTTGTATTGAAAATGGTGAAAAATTAGATTTAGGTGGGAGAGAATTACAATTCTTCTTGACACCAATGGTTCACTGGCCAGAATCTATGGTAACCCTGGATGTTCAAACAGGAACGCTTTTCTCAATGGATATCTTCGGTTCCTATAAAGCTACTGTTGGATCTATCTTTGATGATGAAAATGAAGTAGAAACTTTCTTAGAACCAACTTATCGTTATTATGCAACTATTGTTGGTAAAGTAACTGAAATGGCTAAGAAATCATTAAATGATTTAGCTCCTTTAGTACCAGCGATTAAAATGATTTGTCCTTCCCATGGTCTGGTTTGGCGTAAAGATCCTGGATATATTTTAAATCTCTATATCAAACTTGCTAATGCTGAAGTAGATGAAGGTGTTGTAATAGCTTATGGAACAATGTATGGGAATACCAGAGCTTCAGCAGAAATAATTGCTGATGAATTAAGAAAATGTGGGGTTAGAACTATTAAGTTCTTTGATGTAAGCAAGACCAATATATCTTATATATTAGCTGATATTTGGCGCTATCAAGGTGTTTTCTTAGGAGCTCCTTCTTACTATGGAAGAATTTTACCAACGATGGAAAATCTCCTATATAAACTGGAAGGAAATAAACTAAGAAATCATGTTTGTGGTTTCTTTACTGACTTTAGCTGGAGTGGTGGAGCAAACAGAGAATTCGATAAATTTATCAAAGCTACTGGATGCTATTGTCCTGGTGAAATGGTAAATGTTAAAGGAGCTCCAAATAAAGAAGACGAAGAAGCACTAAGAGCGATGGCTCGCAGTGTAGCTCAGAAATTAAAATAATTGAAGATACAGGATGCCGGAGTAATCCGACATCCTTTTTTTAATGTTTTATAATTTTTTTAACATAATCACTAGTACTGGCTCTAAGACCACTACCATAGGTGCAGTTAAAATTAATTTTATCTCCTACCTGATACTTCTTTTTACAATTAGTCAAATCTAAAATTAAATGATCCGAACTAGCAGTAATAACATTAATTTTATTATCTAATGGGATTAAATCTTCTGGTGGAATATCCTGTTTACCGATTCCCAGAATAGCTCTTTTTTGAATTCCTTTATCCTCAAACACAGGTGTTTTTCCAAAAGCATCTTTTCCAGAGATCCCGATTGGTTTGGAGGGCTTTTCTTTTAATTCAATTATCTCTGCTACTAAATTAAAGACATCCTGATTCAAATAATCATATTGTTTCTGAAAGGATGTTTCATTTCCAAAGAGAAGTAGTTCACCAAGCCTTAAATTATTAATAAATTTTGGAATAGTCCCATTTTCAACCATATAATAAGCTCCTGAATTTCCACCTGAAACTATTGGATCATTCAAATTAAATTCTTCTTTTATAAATGTGATTATTTCAGGAAAACTTTTAAAAGTTTCTGGTTCAGGGATTATAGCTCCCGCACAATTAGAATTGGTTCCAATTCCAATGACTTCAATAAAATCAAATTGTTTTAACTTTTTACAATCTTCATAAAAGTCATCAATATTAAACCAACCTTCTCTTAAATCGCCATGATCTATCATTAAGATAATATTATGTTTCTTATTGAGAAGTTTAGCCTCTTCATTTAAACTGTTGATAACTTTTATTTCAGAATTTAAAGAAACATCTGAGTATTTAATGACATCTTGAGCCTCACTAATCATAGGTATTCTTATTAACCATTTAGGAATACTATAATTTTGTAAAAGTTTAAGATTCTTAATTCTGGAATCTCCCAATGCTACTACTCCAGCATTAATAAAAGCATCAGCAACCTCTGAAATACCGCCAACACATTTAGTTACAG